>CALDGX010000124.1 GCA_937941715.1 uncultured Chloracidobacterium sp.
TAGATACATTCAGACGGGCATGCCGCCGCGCACAAATAGCAGGCGACGCACTTTTCCTTGCCGTTCTCGTCGACATGCAGCAAATGCTGACCGCGATAACGCGGCTGTACCGTGATCGGTTCGTCAGGATACTGTACCGTCCATTTTCCCCGCGGGATCTCGGAGATGGTCCGTTTCATTCCCTTAACGACCGCGACGGTCGATCTCAAAACTTCGGATACTATTGACATATAAAAATCGGCACCACGCCGGACCTGAACTTACCTTAAGTTGCCCATTACCCCGAGAAATACCTGAAGGATAATGACGATGATCGTCAAAACGACGGAAATACCGCCAAGCACCATTCCGGCAACGGCAAGCCCTCGGCCGCCGTACTCCTGCGGATTACTGTCAACGTTGTTCTTTGCGATATAGCCGGTGATGATGGCCGGAATACCAGACAGAAGACCGCAACAAAGTATGCCGGCAATGCCGCAAACGAGAGAAATCGTCGCGAGAGTCTTGTTGGCACCTTCGCCCCCGGCGACAGGCGGTTGAAAAGGCGTATTTTGCCCGATCCCCTGATCCTGCCAACCGGCTACCGGTGCAGGCGGCGGCGTCCATTCCGCCGCCGCCGGCGGTTGGTCGAACGGGCTGGTATACGATGGAGCCACCTGCTCTGGTTCCTGAAATGCCGGCGTGACAGGTTCAATAACGGGTTCGGCCGCCTGAAACGGCGTCGGCGGTTCCGGCGAGCCAAAGGGTGACGGCGGTGCCGAGGGCTGAAACGGCGGCAGCGGATCCGATTGGATCATCGTCGCCGGCTCCGACATATCCGCCTCTTCGGGTGCATTATCGAAAGGCGACGGGATCGGCACCTCGGACGATCCGGCCGGAGGGGCAGCATCAACCGATGATTCGGTCACCGCGAAGGGCGACGCGATCGGAGTAACGTCAGTAAATTTCGGTGAGGCTATCTCGGGCTCGGTAAACTGCGGCGGTTCAGGCTCCGGAACCGGCGGGATCTCCATACCCGGATCGTCCGGATCCGAACTGCCGCCAAGTGCAGCCCGCATCTCGTCCTCTGACACATACATCGTTTTCAGCGGGTCTGCCGCCGGAAGGTCCAAAACCTCTTCAGGTTCGGCGATCGGGGCAATGCCAACCTCGACACGCTCCTCCTGCGGCGTTTCGGCCGCCGGAGGCTCGGGACGTGCAACTACTGTCGCGTACGGGTCAAAAGCCGGGGCATCATCCACGAGCGGAGTGCCGTCCGACTGACAAAACCGCATCGAATCTTCAAATGTCTTCGAGCAGGTCGGGCATTTTTTCATAGTTGTGTCCTCTTACTGCCATCCGCGTGGGCAGATGGGCTGCGTGGCAAGTAAAATTCAAGTGCTAAAGTTCTGCAACTTTTATACTTGAACGACTAAACTAATTCAAGTTTGCTGAAGAAATACGCGATCTCGATTGCGGCGTTTTCGTCCGAATCGGAACCATGCACTGCATTCTCACCGATCGACGCAGCAAAGTCCTTGCGGATGGTCCCCTCAGCGGCCTCGGCCGGGTTGGTCGCACCCATAAGTTCACGCCATGCAGGAACAGCATTGTCTTTTTCGAGAGCCAAAACCACACATGGCCCTGAAGACATAAAATCACAAAGCTCATCGAAAAAACCCTTGCCGGCATGAACGGCGTAAAAGCCCTCAGCCTGTTTTCTCGTCTGATGGATCAATTTCATTCCGCGGATCTTGAACCCTTCGCCCAAAATACGCGAGATTATCTGACCCTGCTTTCCTGCCCGAACTGCGTCGGGTTTGATGATACCGAATGTTAAGTTGTTCATTATAAATATTTGCCTCTTAAATTATTTCGAAAATCTGTCAATCATTTCCTTGGCGATCCGTTTCGGCCGTTCTGACTCACGGTCGCACATGCACCAAATTGTTCGCCCTTGCACCAGCAGATCATCCCCGCGATGTATTTCTGTAAATCGTTCACATGAAACCGCGGTCCATTCACCTACCCAAGTCGTGACAGTGACCATTTCATTACCAAACGCCGGCTTCTTGTAATCGACTTCATGCCGGACGACAACCCAGTAGAACTTAGCCTGCATTTCACGAGTCGCAGATTCCTGCCAGTGGGCAACTGCAACATCTTGCACCCAACGTAGGTAAGCCACGTTGTTCACGTGGCCAAGTTCGTCAATATCGGCGGCATCAACGTGGAATGATTGCTGATACTTCATTAGCCCGTTTACGAGCCCCCAAAGCCCGGAGACTCGTGGAAATCCATCAGGATCAACGATCGGGATCTCCTAGGATTCAAATCTCTTTCGTGCCCGTCAGATTCCTTTTGCTAATTCGCCGCCGCACCCGCCCCAAGGACCTCGACGATCGCCTGGCCAATGTCGGCGGGTGACTGCACGACACGGATACCGGCTTCGGTTAGGGCTTTCATTTTCTCCGCCGCTGTGCCCTTACCACCCGAAATAATTGCCCCGGCATGACCCATACGGCGTCCGGGAGGTGCGGTTTGGCCGGCGATGAACGCGACGATCGGCTTCGTGACGTTATCCTTGGCAAATGCGGCGGCGTCCTCCTCGACCGTTCCACCGATCTCACCGATCATCACAATCGCATCGGTCTCATCGTCTTCCTGAAATAACCGCAGAGCGTCGGTGTGATTCGTTCCGATGATTGGGTCGCCGCCAATTCCGATCGCGGTTGACTGCCCCAGGCCGAGAGCCGTGAGTTGTCCGACAGCTTCGTACGTAAGCGTGCCGGAACGCGAAACTACCCCGATGCGGCCTTCTTTATGAATGTGGCCGGGCATGATGCCGATCTTGCACTTTCCGGGCGAGATGATGCCGGGGCAGTTCGGGCCGATAACGCGGGTGTTGCGATCGGAAAGATATTCCTTGGCCTTGACCATATCTGCAACTGGTATCCCCTCGGTTATACAAACTACCAATGCGATCCCGGCGTCGGCGGCTTCCATGATCGCGTCCGCGGCAAACGCCGGCGGCACATAGATCACCGAAGCATTAGCTCCGGTTTCACGAACGGCATCGGCGACAGTATTGAAAACCGGAATGCTCTCATGCAGTGTTCCGCCCTTGCCAGGCGTAACGCCGCCCACGACATTAGTGCCGTATTCGACCATCTGAAGCGTATGAAAAGTGCCTTCCTTGCCCGTAATGCCTTGGACGACCAAACGTGTGTTCTTATCAACTAGGATACTCAAAGCAAATCTCCTGAAAAGTGACGGAATAAAGCAAAAGCAAAGTATAGCACGATGCCCGTTTTGCTTGGCAATTGACGAAATTCAAGTTTTTGCGAACAAATTTCTGCCAATCGGCGTTAACCAATATGACTTCAAGTCCTCGATACGAATTAGTTCAACGGCCGGAAAGGCCGGTAACCGCCTGTTTTTGCGATGAAACGCCTTTATTCTTTTTATTACGATGCTTTCTGGATCGCCTCGCGGTCAATACTTGAACATAAGCTGCGGGCCTTTCTGACCTTGATCGGTATCATCATTGGTGTCGCTGCTGTTGTGGTCGTCGGTGCGTCGATCAGCGGCCTCAACTCCTATGTCTCAACACAAATATCAAAGGTCCTCGGGACAAACCACTTCATGATCGCACGCATGGCGTTTTCAGGGCGGATGGCTGATGAGGAGTTTGAGCGGGCCAACCGACGAAACAAAAAGCCGACTTGGGATGAATATCTATACCTCAAGGAAAATTGTAAGAATTGCTCCGAAGTCGGCGCTCAAATGTTCAACAACGCGGACTTTAATGAAAATGGCGTCGAAATGCCATCGGTCACAATAAACGGCATCACATCAAACTTCGACGTTATAGAGGACAAATCAATAATTGAGGGCAGGTTCATTTCGGCTAATGACGAGTCCATCGCCGCCAAGGTGTGCGTGATCGCCGACGATGTCCGCGAAAAGTACTTTCCCAACACTTCCCCCATCGGAAAGACTATCAAGCTTCACGGCCTACCGTTGACGATTGTCGGGCTCGAGGATAAACGCGGACAACTTCCCGGCAGTTCGTTCAACCGTGCGATCTATATACCGATCACGCTCCACCGCCAGATCTTTGGCAGCGGCGACAATGGCCTTCAGATCCACGGCAAGGGACGTTCGCCCGAGACGTTTGACGCGTCTATCGACGAGGCGAGGCTTTTACTGCGGAATCGCCGCGGTCTTTCGGGCAGCGACCCTGACACCTTCGGATTGGTAAATACCAAAGAACTTGGCGGACAGATCGATCAGTTTACAAACGCGATCGCTGCGGTGGTCGTTCCGATCACGATGATCATTTTGGTAGTTGGCGGCATAGTCGTGATGAATATTATGCTCGTGTCCGTCACGGAACGAACGTTCGAGGTCGGTCTGAGAAAAGCTCTCGGTGCGACGCGCAACCAGATACTCTTGCAGTTTCTTATTGAATCGTCAGTTTTGTGCGTAGTCGGCGGTATGATCGGTCTGCTGCTTGCGGCCGTCGTGACCCAGTTGATCACGATGCTCGCCGGGATAACCATGACGATCACGATAGTCTACGTGATCCTTTCGGTAACAGTATCAAGCCTGATCGGCATAGTTGCAGGGCTGTACCCTGCTTGGAAAGCAGCAAGGCTCGACCCTATCGTTGCACTGACACAAAGCTGAAACGACCGACAATTGCGGTCAGGTGATAAATATGAGCGTTTCAACATCATTGCCTCGCGAGGTCATGAAAATGGCCATGGACTCGATCTACACACACAAGTTCAGGTCTTTTCTTACCATTCTTGGTATCGTCGTCGGCGTGATCACGGCTATCGTCGTCGCGTCGATACTGACCGGCGTTCGCGGTTCGATCGTCGCAATTGTCGAAGAATATGGCACGAACAACATATACGCGTACCATTTGTCCACTGGCTTTGGGCCGAGGAGCCGCGACGAACGCAATCGAAAACCGCTGACGGACGATGATGTTAGGGCAATCCAGGCACAATCGAGTTCGATCGCCGACGTTTCGCTGGTCGCCCCCAATATCGGATCGTTCAACGGCGGTTTTGACGATAATCTGGTTTACGAGGGCAAAAACTATCGTTGGGCGCTAACTGACGGCGTCGAACCGAATTATGCGGAAATGACCAACATTGTCGTCAAGCACGGTCGGTTCATAACGGAGGCCGACAATTACCAACGGCGTAATGTTTTGGTCGTCGGGGTCAATACTATAGAAGCATTATTTCCCGGCAAGGAAGATGAGGCGGTCGGCAAGGTCGTTCGGATGAACGGCACGACGTGGGAAATAATCGGGGTTCTGGAAAAACGCAAAGCTGGTTTTTTCGGCGAAAACGAAGAGGATCGAAAGGTCCTGCTGCCTTACCGAACGGCCAGAAAGGTGGCACCGGATCGTGAGGAACTCCGGCCGGTAATTCAGGCCCGGTCGGGACAACTCAACGACGCGGTCGCCGAAGTAGAAGGCATTCTTAGACAACGCCGCGGCGTAAAATATGGCGAACCCAACAATTTCGATATCAAGACAGCCGACAATTTTATCGCCCAATTTGACGGAATCATCGGTGGTGTTGGCCTTGCCGCGATCGCGATCTCGTGCCTTGGCCTGCTTGTCGGCGGCATCGGTGTAATGAACATAATGCTGGTTTCGGTAACCGAACGAACCAAGGAGATCGGAATTCGAAAGGCCATCGGAGCCACCAAGAACGCGATCGTGCTTCAGTTCTTGCTCGAGGCTATGACTCTCACTTTCTTTGGCGGAGTTATCGGCGTTGCGGTCGCGATCGGGATCAGCAATCTAATAATGCTTCTGGTTCCGAGTATGCCCGCACAAGTTCCGCTTTGGGCCATAATCGCCGGCCTCGGCACGTCTGTTGGTGTAGGGCTTGTTTTCGGCGTCCTGCCTGCTCGTAAGGCCTCAAGACTCGACCCGATCGAGTGCCTACGATACGAATGATAGTGACGCCCATCAGTTACAAGGTGCTCGCACGAAGGTAAAGTCGATCCCCATTCGTTTATTTTCGTAGGGGCCCTCGATACGGGCTGTCATTTTATTGCCGCCGGGTCGATAGATGACCCGGTCCGGAAAATCGTGCTGTCGGTTTTCAAAGATAAATTCGCCGCCTGTTGAACTGACTAGTTTGAAGTCAGTGTCCTCTTTGCTCTGATGCGGCCGTGCGACGAAATACAGCCCATCCAAACGTTCTTCGATCCGCATATATTCGTAACCGGTCGTTTTGCCCATCGAAACGGTTTGACTAACGCCCATCATCGTCTTTCCCCGCGGTTTCGTCCAAAACTCGACTGCTTCGGCGTCCTTTTTGTTCGACATATTGCTCCAGCAGCCGGCCATTTGCGCAAGGTCGGATACCGCTGCCTTCTGTGCGTAAGATTGTGCGGCAGGAAGCAGAATAGCGGCAATAATGGTCAATAGTACTGGTCTCATAGTCTTTTTTGTTCGTCGTTCCTAACTCAATTCTACCGTCTGGCCATACTCTGGCACTACGACATTCCAGCCGAACCGCTCGCGTATGTGTTCAGCCATTGCGGCGGCGGCTTCAGGTTCGCCGTGGGTCGTAAAGACGGTTTTCGGGGCCGCCTGCAGACCGCTTAGCCATCTCAGCACAGCTTGCCAATCAGCGTGCGCCGAAAAACCTTCGACCTTTTCGATAATGCAGTTCACGGGTATCCAGTGCTTCATTATCTTAACTTCGCTCTCACCGTCCTGGATCCTTCGCCCCGTCGTGCCGGCGGCCTGATACCCGACAAAAACGACGGTGGCGTTCTCGTCAGGCAATATCCGCATTGCATGGTGCAAAACGCGGCCGCCGGTCATCATCCCCGATGCCGAAATAATGATCCTCGCCCCGCGCATATTATTAAGACGCTTCGATTCATCCCTCGAAGATGTCGTCATCATCGACGCGGTTCTCAGAGGATGTTTACGCGACGCAAGTATTGACGCATATTCTTCGTCGTGTTCCTCGTTCCAACGGTTGTAAACCTGCGTGGCTTGTGCCGCCATCGGCGAATCGACGATCACCGGAAGAACAGGGATCCGTCCCTCCTCCTCCAGTTCTCGGATCATGTACAGGACCTCTTGTGTGCGGCCAACCGCAAAAGCAGGAATAAGAACCGGCCCGCTCCTCTCAACCGCCTCATTGATTATCCTGGCAAGTTGGGTCGCCGAGTCTACATCACCGTGCAAACGGTCGCCGTATGTGGACTCGCACATCAGATAGTCACAGTTTGGCGGAGTCGCAGGATCCTTGACGATCGGTTGATCATAATGCCCGAGATCACCGGAAAACAAAAATCGAACGTTCGATCCGTCCGGCCGGGCATTCTCAAGCTCGACCAACACAAGACTGGCCCCCATGATATGGCCAGCCACCATAAAGCTCGCTTTTATTCCCTCGCAGATATCAACTGTCGAACCGTCATTCGGTACCGGGCTAAGAAGTTCAAGGGCCGCCTTGGCATCCGTTTCGTCATAAAGCGGCAACGCCGGCGTGTGTGAGGTCAGCTCGTGCCGGTTTCGATAATCGGCTTCTTCCTCTTGAAGTCTTGCCGAATCCGGCAACAGGATCTTTAGCAGATCGCCTGTCGCCCGGGACGTGAACACAGGACCGCGAAAACCCATTTTCACGACCCGCGGCAGAAATCCGGTGTGGTCGATGTGGGCATGCGTAATGACAACTGAGTCAATACTTGTCGGGTCGAATGGCGGATCCTGCCAGTTACGTTCGCGGAGTTCTTTTAGCCCCTGGAAAAGTCCGCAGTCCACAAGGATACGTTTCCCATTATGCTCGATCAAATACTTCGAACCCGTAACCGTACCGACGCCGCCGTAAAAAGTCAAAGTTGCCATTGTGCTTCCAATTTATCATAAACAAAAATAAATCGACCGGACGTCTGCCCGGTCGACCATGGAAAGCCAGGTTCTGGTTGATCAATTAACCGCTTCTTTTGGAAACCAAAGAACGTTTCGCGGCCCGCTCGCCTTCGACTGTTCCTTTCGCAGGCGGGCCGCAAGGATCAAAAGGTCCGACGTCTCGCCGTCGACACCAAAGGAAGCAATGCCGAAGTTTAGGACCGGCGAGATCGACTCTGAGTCATTAACGTAAAAAGTGGTGGTAAAAAGTGATGTGTTGATCCGGGAAATGACCTCTTCGGCAACGGCGATATTCGCGGTCGGCAGTATCGCAAGGAATTCATCGTTTGCCGCTCGGGCAAAAAAATCCATCTGCCGCAGTTGGGATTTGACCGTGTTTGCAACCAATGAAAGCACGCGATCGCCGGCCACATGCCCAAACTTGAGGTTCAGCTGATCGAATTCGCGTATGTCGATCGCCAATATTGTTAACGGACGATCCCCAGGGTTCCGCTGGGACTCAGCTATCTGATTTTCGAGGATAAGGTGAAACGCTCGTTCGTTAGGCAAGTGTGTGACCGGATCCGTCAGAGCGTTTGATAAGCTTCGTTCGAAGGATAATGAACTCAGCACCAATGGAGTGACCCGTTCACCGATCGCTTCGAGGGTAGTGATCGCATTTCCGTCAAACGCGACCCTTGAATCCGAATATATTGCCATTACCGCGAAAACCTCACCGCTTCTTATAAGCGGAATTGCGGCCGCCGAACGAAATCCTGAAAGTGCCTCCGCAGGTACTGTCTCGTTCAAACCGATCGCCCCACGGTCAATCTGCACCATTTGGCTTTCGTAGCACCGGCCGGCCAAACCGGCGTCAAGCGGTATTTCGATCCCGGTCAGGCGCTCGGCGTTTTCGCCTTGAGCATGAACCGTCTTAAAACTTCTTACGGTCTTGTCTACGACAAAAAGAGCACTGGCCGTAAACGGCAGAACCTGACTTGCCCGGCTCGAAACCAACCTAAACACATCGCCTGATTTCAACGAGCCGCTGAACACCTCGCCGGCTTCTTCGATGCCCTTAAGATGTTCGTCGATTCGAGAGCCCTCACCTTCGGCCGCTGCGGCCCCTGCACGCTTGCCTGCGGCTTTGGAACTTAAAAAGTGAATAACGAAACAGGCGGACAAATAGATGACGATGATCGCCGAAAATCCACGCGATTTCATCCCATAGTCTTGGATCGAATTTGCCAGTACAAATGACGACGCAATCGCGGTCAGCGACGTGACCACAAATATTATCGGAAACACGCCAAATCCCGATGTACTCGAATTGGAATTAATAGTGACTTTCATGGAGGATGGGCGGAAAGTAAAGGAAAGAGGACGGGTGACTCCTCAATAACAAAGATAGCCTTTCGACACGGCTGGCGTCAATACTTTTTTCCCGGAGTGCAATAAACATCGGCGTTCTGGACCTGTACCGGTTTGGGGCTTTATCAGATCAAAAAAATATTGAAAAAAAGTCGATTTTTGATCATTTTTGGGTTGACAGCCGTTGTCGAGGTTATTATTCTTACGGTTGCTTCGGGAAAGAAAGAGTCCGGGGCAAGAAGCGGCTGGCTTAGGCCAGTCATGTTAGAAATATATAAAATTATCTTTGAGAAGATAGGAGACTTAATTAAATGAAAAAGATCATTGCACTTTCATCAGTTTTGGCACTTGGTGCCCTTGGCATGGCTTGCGGCGAAGCTGCACCGGCAAACAACTCGGCTAACAAACCGGCCGCTAATGCTCCGGCTGCTAACGCTCCGGCTGCTAACGCTCCGGCTGCTAACGCTCCGGCTGCTAACGCTCCGGCCGCTAACGCTCCGGCTACTAATGCTCCGGCTGCTAACGCTCCGGCTGCTAACGCTCCGAAGACCGCTGCTCCGGCTGCTAACGCACCGGCTGCCAACGCTCCGGCTGCCAACGTTAAGAAATAGTTAGATCCGTTTAACTTTTTTCAGAAAGAAACACGTCGTTTTCGAACGGCGTGTTTCTTTTTTTTCGCCAAACCTGCATTGTTGGCACAAAAATAAATTCAAAAAGCGCTCATTACCGACATTTTTAAGGTTGACTAAAGTTATTCGGGCTACTATATTGTCGTTTGTTCCGAAAAATAGAAAGATCAGGGACAACGAACGTGTCCGCACGTTCGGTTTGGTAAGTTAAATTAGATCTAATCTTTGTAGAAGACAGGAGAATCGATTTTTATGAAAAAAGTAATTGCACTTTCAGCAGTTCTCACCATGGGCGCTCTGGGAATGGCTTGCGGCGAAGCCGCCACCAACACTGCGGCCAATAAAGCTGCTAACACCGCTGCAACCGCTGCGAACACGGCCGCTGCTGCTGCCAACACTGCTGCCGCTGCCGCCAACACGGCTGCAACTGCTGCTAACACAGCTGCCAGCACCGTTGCCAACGCTGTTAAGCCGGCCACCAATGCTGCTCCGGCTGCAAACGCTCCGGCTGCAAATGCTCCGGCCGCGAATGCCAAGAAATAGTTCGGTCCGCTGAACTAACAAAAGGCTCGATCGTTTTTTGCGGTCGAGCCTTTTTCGTTTCACTTATCTTTTAACCGGGCGGTCAATTGCGGATCGCCGATTTGAGTTCCGCTCCATTCGTCACGGGTCGCTGGCAGACATGATCTCTGCAAACATATGCCGTCGGCTCGCCGCCGATCGCCGATCGATCAACGAGAAGCGGCAGACCATGGTCATCGCCGCCCCGGCCAAGGACGACTACAGCGTCCGGATGATATCCAGCCAGGGCGATTCGTTCAAGTTCATTTCCCTTTTCTCCGACAATGACGACCTCAATGGTCTGTTCCAGATGAAATTCGAGCGCCGACAGTGCTCTGCCGAACCCCTGAGGATGTCTACGTATCTGTGACGCTGTCAATCGCAGAACGGTCACGGCGAATCGCTCGTATTTATCCTCGCCCGTCAACTTGGCCAGTTTTAGCAAGACGTCCGCTGCGACGGAGTTGCCCGACGGCGTAGCGTTGTCATACAGGTCTTTATTACGCACCACAAGCTGCTCATGGTCATTCGACGTAAAGAAGAATCCGCCGCAATCAGCATCCCAAAACTCAGTGATCATCACGTCCGCCAACCGTTTTGCCTCAGTTAGATATTCGGCGTCGCCGGTTACCTGAAAAAGCTCGACTAGTCCATCCGCGACGTTCGCATAGTCCTCGACGTACCCGTTCAGTTTTGCCTTCCCTTCCTTCCAGGTCCGCACAAGCCTGCCATCCATTTGAAGTTCCCTGAGGATGAATCCTGCGTTCTTCTTTGCTGTGGCCAAATATCGATCGTCGCCGAGTACTCCGCCCGCATCGGCAAATGCGGCGAGCATCAGGCCGTTCCAGGCCGTCAAGATCTTCTCATCACGAAACGGCTTGATCCTCTTTTCGCGGTGCTCGAATAGCCTCTTCCGGGCAGAGTCAAAACGGCCTTCGCCGGCAACGGCCGGATTCTTGATATTCAGGATATTATGGCCTTCAAAGTTGCCGCCAGCCGTGACATCAAATGCTCTGCCAAACTCTCTGCCAAGATCCTCGCCGAGCACCTCGCAGATCTCCTCGGGCGTCCAAACGAAGAACTTGCCCTCTTCGCCCTCGCTGTCGGCATCCTGCGTAGAATAAAAGCCGCCGGACGGATCCAGCATCTCACGGCAAACATATTCGAGGCACTCTACCGCTATTCGCTTAAAGAACTCGTCGCCGGTCACCTGATACGTGTGCAGATAAACGCGTATCAACTGTGCATTGTCATACAGCATTTTCTCAAAGTGCGGTACGAGCCAGACCGCATCAACGGCGTACCGGTGAAATCCGCCGCCAAGCTGATCGTAAATCCCGCCGCGGGCCATCTTTTCGAGCGAGTAAGTCACCATAGCAAGCGCTTTGTCGTCGCCGGTACGGTGGTGATAACGCAGTAGGAATTCGAGGGACATGGCCGCCGGAAATTTCGGTGCTCCGCCAAAACCGCCATTTACGGCGTCGAATGTCCTCGTAAAGCTGACGAACGCCGCATCAAGCATTTCGGGCGACAGCGAACCGGCCGCAGGCTCGACCACACTCATTTTTTTGAGTTCACTGACGATATGCTCAGCGGACTCCTGCAATTCATCTCGGCGTTCGCGAAACGCTTCGGAGATGCTGATCAGGATCTGTTTCCAGGACGGCATGCCGTATCGCGGGCTTGGCGGAAAATAGGTGCCGCCGAAGAAAGGCAGTTTTTCGGGCGTCAGGAACACATTCATCGGCCACCCGCCGCGGCCGGTCGTCATCTGGACGAAGTTCATATAGATCTGATCGACGTCCGGTCTTTCCTCCATATCGACCTTGATATTGATGAAATTGTCGTTCTGGATCGCCGCAACAGCTTCGTCCTCGAACGACTCGTGCTCCATAACATGGCACCAGTGACAGGCCGAATAACCAATCGACACCAATACCGGCTTATCCTCGGCCTTGGCCCTGGCAAACGCCTCGTCGCCCCACGGGTACCAGTCCACCGGATTGTGAGCGTGCTGAAGAAGGTAGGGGCTGGATTCGTGGATCAGCCGATTTGTAAATTTCGGAGAATTGTCCATTGTGATATTCTTTCACGCCAACGGCATTTTTTGAAACGGAACCATGATTCTGGTATATTAACGGCATCTTTTGATGGCAATGACCGCTCGTTGTGTCGCAAAACTCAGACCGGCTTGGCAACGCGCAGATCTATTCGGCGCGGACTAGTCTCCTCGTGCTCGGAACGCAGGCAGCGGCCCTGCGCTCTCATTCCACATCACGGCGGTCAAAGAACCGCTACGCCCAAAACCCTAAAAGGAGAAAATTATGCAGCCAATCACCGACCTTCAGCGTCCCGTTATTAAGACCTCGCTTCCCGGTCCCAAAGCCCTCGAGATCATCAATGCTGACGCTCAGTACGTCACCCCGAGTTACCCGCGTCCTGATTATAAACTAGTTGCCGAGAAGGGCTACGGAGTCTGGATCGAGGATCCCGACGGCAATGTATTTCTGGATTGCAACGCAGGAGTCGCGGTTTGCTCGACCGGCCATTGCCACCCTGAGATCGTAAGAGCGATCTCGGATCAGGCCGCCGAGCTTATCCACCTCTGCGGTACCGACTATTACTACAGACACATGCCGGCACTCGGCAAAAAGCTCGATGATATCGTCCCAATTGACGGTCCGACCAAATCACATTTCGCCAATAGCGGCGCCGAGGCGATCGAAACCGCCCTCAAGCTCGCGATGTATCACACTCGCCGGCAGAAGTTCATTTCATTTTTCGGCTCGTTCCATGGCCGGACGCTTGGAGCCCTTTCTCTGACTTCGTCGAAAAAAGCTCAGCGTCTCGGCTTTATGCGGCAGGCACTTGACGTTGTCCATGTGCCGTACCCAAATTGCTACCAGTGTCCATTCAATCTCGGCAAGTGCTCAGACGGCACCTGCTGTATGGGTTCGGTAAGTTGGATCGAAGACCGTATCTTTAACACGACGACGCCGCCCGAGGAGGTTGCGGGAATCGTCATCGAGGTGGTCCAGGGCGAGGGCGGATATGTTCCGGCCCCGCCTGAGTTCATTCGTGAGATCCGCCGGATATGTGACCAGCACGGCATCATGATGATCATTGACGAGGTCCAATCAGGTATGGGCCGCACCGGCAAGATGTTCGCACTTGACCATCACGCGGGTGTCAAGGCCGATATCGTCTGCATGGCCAAGGGCATTGGCTCAGGCATGCCGATCGGTGTCTGCACCGCCAAGGCCGACATTATGGACTGGCACAAGGGTGCTCACGCCTCAACGTTCGGCGGCAATCCCGTAGCGATAGCTGCGGCTCTAAAGACCATTGAGCTGCTCGAAGGCGGCCTTGTTGAAAACGCCCGCGAGGTCGGAGCCTATCTCGAAGCCGGCCTCAGGCGTTTACAGGAAAAGTACGACTGCATCGGAGACGTTCGCGGGTTAGGGATGATGCTCGGTGTCGAGTTTGTCACCGACAAACTGTCGAAAAAGCCCGATGCAGAGCTCCGTGACCGGATCGAGATGGCTTGTTTCGAACGCGGCCTGATCATCCTCGGCTGCGGTACAAGCACGATACGCTGGTCGCCGCCGCTCATCCTAAGCCGCGAAAATGCTGACGTCGCGCTTGAGATATTTGACGCAGCTATCGCCGCATCTGTTTAAGTAGACCGGCCCGCGAAATACATCGGATTCACTCAATTGAACATAAATTGAACTCGTGAATGCAGCTTATTTCGCGGGCATTATTATCATTTATTATTTCATCTTTGACTTAATTAAGCATATCATTTATCATGTGATCAATGGACGCATTTTCGGCACTTGCAGAACCGACGCGGCGCAACATACTTGAGATGCTCGCCGCCCGCGGAAGTCTCTCAGCTACCGATATTTACAGGCAGTTCCCTGCGACTCCACCTGCAATTTCCCAGCATCTTAAAGTACTACGTGAAGCGAGTCTCGTTTATGTAGAGCGGCGGGCTCAGCAACGAATCTATTACATAAATCCGGAACCTCTGAAAAAGCTCGAACAGTGGATCAGCCAGTTTGCGTCCGTGAAGGAGGCTGAATTCAGGCGACTGGATGGCATTCTCGAAAGATTAAAGGCCGAAGCCGGCGATACGCCGATGCTTCCCTTCACAGAAGACTAGCATAACGGAGGATGGGGTTAATATGGCAAATAACACATTGGTAACGGCTGACCACGGCAAACAGGAGCTTTTCATTACGCGCGAATTTGACGCTCCGCGTGAACTCGTATTTCGTGCCCATACTGATCCGGCGATCTATGTTCAATGGGTCGGGCCGTACGGTCTGACGATGAAGATCGAGCAATGGGATTGCCGCGATGGCGGAAGTTACCGCTACACACATGAGCGCGGGGGCCACATCTATGCCTTCTTTGGTGTAAATCACGAGGTTCTCGCTCCTGAACGTATTATCGGGACATTCGAATTTGACGGCCTGCCGGAACGCGGTCATGTGATAATGGGTAAGACCACGTTCGAAGAACTGCCGGGAAACCGCTGCCGGGTCATTCACCAATCGGTCTTTTTTTCGGTAACGGATCGCGACGGTATGGTGCAGTCCGGGATGGAACGCGGCGTGTCCGACGGGTACGAAAAGCTCGATGCCCTGCTTTCTGCAATGAATGCAGGAAAATAATGGATCTATGAGAGAGAAGGCTGAAAATGTCGATGCCTATATCGCCGCGTTTCCGCCAGAAGTGGCCGGTGCCCTAGAGCATTTGCGGACAATTATCCGAAATACTGCCCCGACTGCTGAGGAAACGATTAGCTACGCGATCCCGAGTTACAACCTCAACGGAATGCTCGTGCATTTTGCCGGGTACGCGCGGCACATCGGCTTCTACCCGGGAGCGGCCGGTATCGCGAATTTTATCGACGAACTTGCAAAATTCAAGACGTCAAAAGGTGCGGTACAGTTTCCGCTGGCCGAACCCTTACCAACATCTTTGATCGAAAAAATTGTTAGGTTCCGAGTAAAACAGAATCTGGAGGATAAGAAATGAGTCAAAAGGTAACGACATTTCTGATGTATAAGGAAGCGTGTTTTGAGGCAATGCAATTTTATGCCTCTGTTATACCCGGGTGCAAAATTGTATCGACAATGCCCGGGCCCGACGGAGGCATTGCCGGCGGAACGTTTGAGATCGACGGCCAGAAATTCTATTGCTACAATGTCGGGCCCCATCCTAATTTTATTTTCACCTCGGCGATCTCGCTCATGATCGAAGCAAATACGCAGGACGAGATCGATCATTTATACGACGGCCTTAGCGAAGGCGGCGAACAACAGCCGTGCGGCTGGCTCATTGATAAATTTGGATTATCCTGGCAAATTACGCCGCGCTATTTCATGGAGAACCTCGTTCACCCTGACCGCGAACGTTCAATGCGTGTCACTAATGCCATGTTCAAAATGACAAAGATCATTCTCGCCGATCTCGAGGCCGCTGCTGCCGGTAGCTGATATGTCGAAAATTTCGGGTCCCGAACAAGTTGCAGAGTACTTTGCGGCCCTCGACCATCCGCTCAAGGGTGTTTTGCTGCGAGTCCGCGAAGCCATTCTCAGCGCCGACGGAGATCTGACCGAACACATCAAATGGAAGGCCCCGAGTTTTTGTCATTCCGGCGACGACCGCGTCACTTTTAACCTGTACCGTGACGGCAGCCTTTTACTCATTTTTCACCGCGGGGCCAAGGTCAAGGACGTGAAAGGTATTCGGCGTCTGATCGACGATCCGACAGGTCTTTTGGAGTGGTTGGCTGACGACCGAGCAAGCCTCAAGATAAAGGACGCCGATGATCTTGATGCCAAAAAGGACGCTATCCAAACGCTCGTAAAACTGTGGATCGCGGCCGCCTGAGGTCACGATGATTTCTCGTTGCCGATTAGTTTTCAAGATGTTAGATTGAACTTATGAACAGACGCGATTTTATAGCACTCGGTGTCGGTGGTCCTTTAGCGGCCGGCATTCCATCGATAATCGGCAAAGCGGCCGGTTTTGATCTGCCTCCGCTGCCCTATAAGGACGACGCTTTGGCCCCAATAATTTCGGCGAACACGATCGGGTTTCACTATGGAAAACACCATAGGAGTTACGTTGATAATCTGAATAAGCTGGCAAAAGGCACGGAATTTGAATCGATGGCCTTGGAAGATACCGTTTTGCTTTCGGCCAAGAAGAACAATGCCGCGATCTTCAACAATGCTGCTCAGATATGGAACCACAATTTCTATTGGAACTCACTTCGGCCCAACGGCGGCGGCAAACCGTCTGGCAAGATGATGGACAAGATCAATGAGTCGTTTGGCGACTGGGACAAGTTTCGGAAAACACTCGCTGACACGACGGTTTCGCAGTTTGGCACCGGCTGGGGCTGGCTGGTCGCCGATAAGAAGGGCAAATTTTCGGTCGTGAAAACCGGTGACGCGGATGTGCCGATGACGCAGGGACTTAAGCCTCTTCTAACGATTGACGTTTGGGAACACGCGTATTATCTGGACTATCAAAATCGTCGAGCCGCTTATGTCGATGCGGTAATTGATAAACTCTTAAATTGGGAGTTTGCCTTAAAGAACCTTGGTTGAAACAAAAAAGCTGGCCATGTCGTGTGACAAGGCCAGCGACTTCATCAAACTCCGGCCGATCTATGCCTTTGCTTTCTTGATCTCCTCAACAAGTACGGGAACCGCCTCAAACAGATCACCGACAATACCGTAATCAGCTATGTCGAAGATCGGAGCCTCTGAGTCTTTGTTGATAGCGACGATCGTTCCGGCATTCTTCATGCCGACAATGTGTTGGATCGCACCTGAAATACCGAGAGCGATGTACAGTTTCGGAGCCACGGTTTGGCCCGACGAGCCGATCTGACGATCGATCGGGAGCCACTCGCTGTCGCAGATGGGTCGCGATGCCGCAAGATCCGCGCCCAGCACGTCCGCCAACCCTTGAGCGATCGCAATATTCTCCTGAGATTTGATGCCGCGGCCAATGGCAACGATCACTTCTGACTTTGTCAGATCGACCGACGCCTTTGCCTCCTGGAACGGCGATTCCGGCGTCATTCGAATATCGCCGACCGCCACGTCCATCGAGACCACGTTAGCACTTCCCATCGCCGCGTTGTCTCCGCGAAACGCACCGGACTGGAACGTAACAAAATAGGGAGCATCGCCGCCGATCGTGACATCGGCATCCAGTTTCCCGAGGAATATCCTACGCGTAAGCACGAGCTTACCGCCCTCGGCTCGGTACCGTATGCAATCGCCTACGACCTCACGGCCAAGTCGCGCCGCGACCTTCGGTGCAAAGTCACGAACCTGGTATGTGTGCGACATTATTACGTACTGCGGGCTTTCTGCCCTTATGACCTGTTCCCACGCGTCCGCATACCCATCGGGCGTGTAAATGCCGAGCTTCTCGTTCTTGGCGACGATGACCTTGGCAAGGTCATAGCCGGCGATCTCGTTTGCAAGTGCACAATCCTTGTCGCACGGTAATACGGCCGATACAGTCAGCCCGAGGTCTTTTGCGATGCTCTGGGCTGCGGTGATGGCCTCAAGCGATGTCTTGTTCAGAACACAGTCATTGTGCTCGATGAATACTAGAATGTTGCTCATTTAGTAGTAACTTCTCCAATAGATCCTAAAAAAAGTATTGCAGAGAAAGGCTCTTTTGACAAAGCCTCCCTCTGCAATTTCAACGGCAAAATGCCGCAGTTGGATCAGTGGACGTTGTAGTTGGCCACCGGGTAATCGGGCGTCGTCAGGATGCCCGATGTGCTGCCCCATTTTGTGCCGCTGAGGCCCGAATTTGAGGGCGCCAAATAAAACACTCCATTATCGGCAGCGGCAGTACGCCACACCGCGAAATCGGTCTTATTATCTCCGTCATAGTCACCCGGAACAATGTAATCCGTTGCGGGATTACCAAATCCACCGAGTGAAGCCGACGTCGCCAGATTTCCATTGCCGCTTCTGAACACGTACCAGTCAAAGACCGATCCGTTGGCGCGAACGGCACAGATGTCTGTCTTGTTGTCACCGTCATAGTCGCCGGCGACGAATTTGTCGGTGAACAAGCCGAATTGAACCGTTACAAACCCTTCGGTCGAACGCAGATGGTAATGCCGGGCACTGCCGCCTTCGTTACGATAAACGGCAAAGTCCGCCTTGCGGTCGCCATCGTAATCGCCCGGAGCAGGTTTGTCACCGCCGATCCCCCAAGGCACAAAGTTAACCGGCCCGTTGGCGGTGGATCTGTAGTAGAAGAAACTCTGTCCTGCACCGCCGTCTCGATACACCGCAAGGTCTGCCTTTCCGTCTCCGTCATAATCATCGACAACCGACGGATCATCGCCCGTTTGCCCGAAAGCCTCAGCTCTGACGGTGTTGGTAGCACTCTGCAGGATATAGAACGAAGCTACCGTAGCTGCACCGGGCCGCCAGACGGCTATATCTGTCTTCCCGTCACCGTCGAAATCTTCCGGAACCGCACGGTCACCGCCGGCAAATCCGACGCCGATTCCCCATGCCGCACCGCTCACCGCAGAAGTACTGTCCAAGATCTGCCAAGTCGTTTGACCGGCGGCACTTGCGGAGCGGGCGATGCCGAAATCAGTCTTGTTGTCACCGTTAAAGTCAACGGTCCGCGAACGGCGGGGACCGATGCTGCCGGCAACTGTTCCATTCACCTTAAACGGAAAATCCAAGCCGTAATCAGCGATCGCGGCCGGGTTCCCACCTTCGATGATCGGGATAAATGATCCGCCGGTGACCTTCTGCTGTCCGTTAAATAGCACTGAGCCTCGGCTGCCGACGGTGGTGACACCGGGCGTAAAGTTACCGCTCGCACCGGCATCGATCTGGAAATCGATCCAATAGGTCCCAGCCGGAAGCACCGCGGCAGGCGAAACGTTTGCGGTCGTTTCCCAAATGATACGGGTCGTTCCGGGAGTTGTGCCCGGTGAAGGTACCGTTGAGTTAAAAATTCGGAAAAGGTTCGAGTTGACTGACGTTCCTAGCCGATTTGTGGTCGTGTCGCCAAATACGATCGTGCTGCCGCCCGCTTCAGGAACACCGTTCCAAATACGTATGTTTACGGCCGTTACCGGACTCGTCACACCGGCAAAATTTGTCTGATAAACAAAAAAGGTGAACGAATTGACCGTCCACGTCTCGCCCGGCGGAACAATAAAATCGTCGGCACATCGGTTATTCGTGGCAGCACCGATCAACTGGCAACCGACCCCCGCAGTCGTGTTGCTGCCTACCGTATCGCCGGTATTACTCTGAACCTCGGCCCACTGTGTGCCGGCAGGCGCGGCCACACCGGATCTTGACGTTGCACCGGTCGCAAGTCCGCCGTTGCTATAAATAACCTGTGCCATCGAGACAGTTGCAAAGGCGGCGATCGCCGCCGCGACCCCAAAGAACCTTGCTAATCGTGAATTATTAACCATATTCGCTCTCCTTGTTTGATGTGGATCGGACATCCCCGCACTTCGGTTATGGGCGTACCGATCCGTGGCTAAAACCTTTCGGCAGTTAAATTAGAATGACGATTGAAAATTTCTATAGCCTAGATTACCTTACACGGCCGGTTAACGCAAAAAAGCCCAAACAAAGTTCGGGCTTTTCAAGAAGACTGATGAACGAGCGGGCTAAATAACGCGGACGTCGTTCCGAAGTTTCTCGACTAGTTCAGCCGCTCCTGCCTTGGCATCACCGTTGCCAAGCATTTGCGTCTGCTTGGACTTCAGCGGCAAATAGACTTTTTCGATCTTGGACGCCGATGCAAAGGCTGCCAATGCCGGCACAACATCGCGTATCTCTTTTTTCTTCGCCGCCATGATTCCCTTAAGCGAGGCGTATCGGATCTGCGAAATACCCGACTGTATCGTAAGTAAGGCCGGCAATCTGTATGTGAACCACTGGTACCAACCGCTCTCAAGTTCGCGCTTAACGCGTATCGAATCACCGATGCTTGCTTTGTCGACCTCAATAACGATCGTCGCGTGCGGAATGCCGAGGAGTTCCGCCAAGATCACTCCGGTCTGGCCAAAGCTTGCGTCATCCGACTGCAGGCCGGTGAATACGAGGTCAGCGTTCTCTTCGCGAATGGCATCTGCAATTGCACTGGCGATCTGGAATGACGACAACGACTTACTGTCTTCCACAACAACATGGATCCCGCGATCGGCTCCACGGGCAAGTGCGTCCTTAATTACGGTCTTCGCCGACTGCGGACCCAGCGAGCAAACGATCACTTCGCCGCCGCCCTTGGCCTCAACGGTCCGAAGAGCTTCTTCGAGGGCGTAGCCGTCTGACTCGTTGGTCTGTTGCGATATATCAGATTCGTTGATCCACTTTTCGTCGCCCGCGATGCGCAATACCGCATCTTTGTTGGCGACCTGCTTCATAAGTACGATGATCTTCATACTATAATCCTACTACTCCGCGAATCGTTTGAAAATCAGACAAGCGTTAGTTCCGCCAAAACCAAAGTTATTTGACAAAACATAGTCCACCCGTGCGTCACGCGGGGCGTTCGGCACATAGTCGAGATCGCAGTCCGGATCAGGAAACTCGTAGTTAATTGTCGGCGGCAGTTTGTCTTCTTCAAGAACCTTGACCGAAAAGACGGCTTCCAGTCCGCCCGCGGCACCGAGCGCGTGGCCGGTCATCGATTTGGTCGAACTCACCGGTATGTTATAGGCGTTCTCGCCGAAAACTTTCTTGATCGCAAGCGTTTCGAACTTGTCGTTGTATGGGGTCGACGTCCCGTGAGCATTGATATAACCGATCTGCTCGGGCTCGATCCCGGCGTCTTTGAGAGCCCGCTGCATAACGCGGATCGCCCCCGAACCTGATTCATCGGGCATCGTGACGTGAAAGGCGTCGCCGCTCATTCCGTATCCGACGATCTCGGCCAGAATGTTGGCTCCGCGGCGTTTGGCGAACTCAAGTTCCTCAAGTATCAGAATGCCCGCACCTTCGCCGATCACAAAACCGTCCCGTTCAAGGTCAAACGGCCTCGATGCGTGTTTCGGGTCGTCGTTCCGCGTGGAGAGTGCCCGCATAGACGCAAACCCCGCGACTGACATTGGGGTGATCGCACTCTCGGCACCGCCGCAGATCATTGCGTCGGCGTCGCCGCGTTCGATGATGCGAAAACTGTCGCCGATCGCATGAGCTCCGGCCGAACACGCCGTCGCGGTCGCCGAATTCGGCCCCTTGGCACCGTGGCGGATCGACACATTGCCCGCCGCAAGATTTACGATGGCCGATACGATAAAGAATGGCGAAACACGGTCAGGGCCCGAATTGAGCAGTTTTTCATGCTCGCGTTCGATCGCCCAGAAATCTCCGATACCGGAACTGATATAGGTCCCGATCATTTCCGCGTTCGACTCGTCGATCACGAGGCCGCTGTGCTTCATCGCTTCGTCCGAAGCGGCGAGGGCAAAATGCGTGAACGCTCCCATTCGCCGAGCTTCTTTCTTATCCAGAAAGTTCAGCGGGTCAAAATTCTTGACCTCACAGGCAAACTTTGCGGAATAGCCTTCGGCGTCAAACTTTTTGATGTAATCGGCGCCGCTCTCGCAATTCATCAAGGCGCGCCAAGTGGAGGGCACGTCATTACCACATGGCGTGACCAACCCGAGTCCTGTAACTACGACACGACGTTTCATAAATCAGGTAAATAGAAAAATAGGATCGTGAATGGATAGCCCACCTCGAACGATGGCCGTCAATTCACGATCCTGAAAAACTAGGCAGCCTTGTGCTGTTCGACATACGCATAAGCGTCGCGAACCGCCTGGATCTTCTCGGCATCTTCGTCAGGGATCTCGATGTCGAACTCCTCTTCGAATCGCATCACGAGTTCCACCAGATCCAGCGAATCAGCACCGAGATCCTCGATGAACCGCGCATTTTCGGTAACTTCAGCTTCGTCCACACCGAGTTCGTCGACGATGATCTGTTTAATCTTATCTTGTACTTCTGACATAGTGTCTCCTTAATTTATAAATTTTCCAATGTATTGCTTAAACTAGCCTTATCTTCAATATTCGCATACGCGGCGTCCCGGTTGATCTGACGCACCAGGCCGCACAGGACCTTTCCGGGGCCGATCTCAACGAACTTGCTTACGCCTTCGGCAGACATATTTTCGATCGTTTGCAGCCACCGGACGGGCGACGACACCTGATCGGTCAATTTGCCGCATACAACTGAGCCGTCCGCGTTAGGCAATGCGTCCACGTTGTGAAATATCGGCATCGCAAAGTCGCTGTATTCTAGACGCTCAAGATCCGCCAACAGCCTTTTCTGTGCGGGCATCATCAACGCACAATGAAAAGGAGCCGAAACATTCAGGCGTATTGCCCTCTTGGCACCTTTGCCCTTCAAGATCTCACACGCCCTGTCGATCGCCTCCGAGTGGCCGGCGATGACTATCTGCGACGGCGAATTTATGTTCGCCGGGCTGCACACTTGCCCCTCGGCCGCCTCGTCACATCCCGCCTCGACATCCTCGACACTGAGTCCGAGGATCGCGGCCATCGCACCAACTCCGACAGGAACGGCTTCCTGCATATACGTCCCGCGTTGACGTACGGTTCGGACCGCATCTGCAAAATCGAGCACACCCGACGCCACCAGGGCGGAATATTCGCCCAAACTGTGTCCCGCGACAAAATCGGGCTCAGCCAACCCTTCGGCCAACGACGCGTAATAGGCCGCGACCGACATCGTCAAGATCGCCGGCTGTGTGTTGGCCGTTAATTGCAGTTCGGCCTCGTCCCCCGAAAAACAAAGTTCCGAAAGCGAAAACCCGAGTGCATCGTCCGCCGCCTCAAAAACCTCACGGGCCGCGGCAAAATTATCAAAGAGTTCTTTCCCCATGCCCACGGCCTGAGAACCTTGACCGGGGAATATGTACGCCGTCTTTGACATTAGATCCAGAATCTTAAAACTAAAAACGAATAACGGTTCCGCCCCAGGTCACGCC
Organism: uncultured Chloracidobacterium sp.; assembly: GCA_937941715.1. GTDB lineage: Bacteria > Acidobacteriota > Blastocatellia > Pyrinomonadales > Pyrinomonadaceae > OLB17. Next base: position 23,509 of record CALDGX010000124.1, read on the forward strand.
GCCGCCGAAAGCCGTCAGCAAAACAAGGCTGCCCTCTTTGATCCTGCCCGACTGGATGCACTCGTCCATCGCGATCGGAATAGATGCAGATGACGTGTTGCCCATTTCAGCAATATTCGAATATACCTTTTCTTCGGGAACATTCAACCTTGAAGCAACTGCATCCGTGATCCGCTGATTTGCTTGATGGGGTATTACCAGGTCGACATCATCGACGGTGTAACCGGCCTTCTCCAGCATTTCGGCCGAAATATCGGCCATCGAGCGAACTGCGACCTTGAACAACTCATTACCCTTCATCTTAAAGAAGTGCTGACGGTCGTCAATGGTCTGATGCGTCGTACCGAGTTTGGTCCCGCCGCCCGGAGCGTAGAGCTGCTCCTCATAACGGCCATCCGAACGGATCTTGGTGGCGAGGATACCCTTTCCCTCCGGAACTGGCCCCACCACAGCTGCCCCCGCACCGTCGCCAAAGATCACGCAGGTCCCGCGGTCGGTATAGTCAACGTATTTTGTCAAAACCTCAGCACCGATCACCAACGCGTAACGGATTTGTCCGGTCCGGATCATCGATTCAACCATTGTAAGGCCGTAGATAAATCCCGAACACGCGGCGAATACGTCCATACCTGCCGCATTGGTCGCGCCGATCTGAGCCTGGATCAAAGCCCCGGTCGAGGGCATTATCTGGTCAGGCGTTGTCGTCGCACAAACAATAATGTCGATGTCCGTCGGTTCCAGCCCGGCGCGCTCCAACGCCTGCAACGCGGCACGAGTGCCGAACTGCGAGGTGTATTCGTTGTCCGCCGCCTTATGACGCTGCTTGATGCCGGTCCGCGTGGTTATCCATTCATCGTTCGTATCGACCATCTTTTCCAGATCTGCATTCGTCAAAATGCCTTCCGGAAAAGCGTGTCCCATCCCGATGATTCCCGCGTTATGTCCTGTCATTAGGTTTGAATTAGAACTCAAAAATTAAGAAATTTCAAAGGTCTATTCGGCGTCTTTGACGTCAATGATCTTTCGGCCCTTGTACATACCCGTCTTGGCATCGATGCGGTGCGGCACTTTGGCCTCGCCCGAGTCCTTGTCCAGATAGAACTGCGGAGTTTTCAGGGCATCATGTGCACGGCGGGTACGAGTACGTGCATGCGAATGTCTTCGTTTTGGATTTGGCATTTTTACCTCAAATTAATTTGCCGCAGCCGGTACCTTTTATAGTGCCTTTTGCGGCTATTTCAGATCTTTGAGAGCGGCCCATCGCGGGTCGATCTCATTTTCCTCACACTTACAATCTATCAGATTTCGGTTGCCCCCGCATTTCGGGCACAACCCTTTGCAGATCTCTCTGCACACCGGATGGTCCGGCAGATCAAGCAATATTTGCTCTCTCAGTGCGTCAGCAACGTCAATAACGCCGCCTTCAGCGACAGATTCGTCAAGATCCGAGTCCGTCAAGGCCGTATCGGCATCTTCGGGCATCATATCCGAACTGACAAATATCGCGTCGAAAAATAACTCGGTCGGCCTTTCGATCGGCTCGAGACATCTCGAACAGTCCACGGTAACGCCCACTTGCAGCGTCCCGCGGAGGTGGGCCTTTCCGTCGACCCGAACCGTCTCACCACGGAATCGAACCGGTCCGGTCAGCCTGGCACCCAACGTATCGAGCCCGATATCGGCGGCGGCTATCGTTTCATCGATCGCCTTTGCCCGAACCCCGATATTTTCAAGTTCGATGATCATCAACTCACTGTCCAAACATCTGTTCCCGCCCTTTATGAAGGCAAAACAAGTATTATAGCTTCTCGCGAGATTGTGTCAAACAAATAAAACCGCAATTAGGCACTACCGCGAAGCTGTCCCGACCGCGTCGTCCAGTCTCTCAAATCCGCGTTCGCTAAGGATCGATTCCAAACCCCGGTTTATCCGGTTTGCGAAACCGGGGCCGCCATAGACAAATCCCGTGTACGCCTGAAGCAAGCTGGCCCCCGCAGCGATCTTCTCGAAAGCATCATCTGCGTTAAATATCCCGCCGACACCGATGATCGGCAGCTTTCCGCCCGAATGACGATAAATATTACGGATCACCCGTGTCGAGAGTTCCCGGAGGGGCCGGCCGCTGAGGCCGCCGGCTCCGATCTCGGAAATGCCATGCGATCGCAGTCCGTCGCGGATAATCGTAGTGTTTGTCGCGATGATCCCGTCGAGACCGTAGTTTATTGCAATATCCGTGATTGCTTCGATCTCGCCCTCGGTCAGGTCCGGAGCGATCTTCAGCAAAAGCGGCTTTGGCCCCGATTCCCTATTACGTGCCTGGAGCGTCCCGAGCAATTCGTCGAGATTTTCGGCGTTTTGAAGCAAACGCAGGCCCGGGGTGTTGGGCGAGGACACATTCACCGCGACGTAGTCGGCCCATGGTTGGACCATTTCAAAGCACTTTACATAATTTTCCGTCGCTTCTTCGACCGGCACGTCTTTGTTCTTGCCGATATTTACCCCGACGACACACGTTCGGTCCAACCGCCGCAGACGTTCGGCCACGACCGCTGCCCCGTCATTGTTGAATCCGAGCCGGTTTATTAGGGCCTCGTCCTCGGTCAAACGAAAGAGTCGGGGTTTCGGATTTCCCGGTTGCGGCTCGTAGGTGACTGTACCTACCTCGACGAAGCCGAATCCGAGTTTCGCCAACGGTTCGACCACTACGCAGTTCTTATCAAAACCGGCCGCCAGTCCAAGCGGATTTTCGAATTCCAGCCCGAAACGTTCGATCGGGCCAAAGGCAAAACGTTCCTTTCGGCCGCCGGAGAATCCAGCGGCACCCGCCTTCAGAGCCTCGATCCCGATCTCGTGAGCTCTTTCGGCATCCACGCCGAACATTATCGGCCTGATCAGTTTTTTCCAGACTTTGGATATCATCAATGACCAAGATTTTAATTGAATCGCGGCGTATTCGAAACTTCACCGGATCAACTTTGAACTTTACCTGTACGTTTGTTACGATTTCCCTACAAAATGGGTGACGAAATACATCTGAAAGAAAAATCGCGGATCATGGATTCGGCGGATATGGAGCGGGCTATTTCAAGGCTCGCCTCGGAGATCGTCGAATCAAATCAAGGCACCGACGACCTTTACATTGTCGGTATCCGGCGCCGCGGTGTGCCGCTGGCCGAACGGCTTGTTGATAAGATCGAGTCGCTTGAGGGGAACCGTCCCCTATATGGGATAATTGATATAACGCTTTATCGTGATGACCTGTCTACGGTCGGTGCAAACCCGATAGTTAACCGCACCGAACTCGAACACGACATCGAGGGTAAAAACATCGTCCTCGTTGACGACGTACTCTATACCGGCCGAACGATCCGCGCTGCTCTCGACCAGTTGATGGACTTCGGCAGGCCGCGGAAAGTTCAGCTCGCGGTTCTGATCGATCGCGGCCGCGAACACCGCGAACTACCCATCCAGGCCGACTTTAACGGTAAGCTTGTACCAACCAAACATACCGAGATCATTAAGGTAATGCTCAAGGAATACGACGACGTCGAAGCAGTTGGGATTTTTGAAAGACCGTAACACAGGCCGTATGGCCTGTTTTTTTTGACCGAAACGACAATTTTCGTAGTTTGCCGCCGTTAAGATGGAAAAGCCATTTAGAAGGAGAGACCTGTTGGGCATCCGCGAGCTATCCGCTGCGGAGGTGATCGGCATACTCGATACTGCAGAGAACTTCAGCGAGATATCGAACCGCGAGGTCAAAAAGGTCCCCGCTCTTCGCGGCAAAACGGTCATCAATCTTTTTTTCGAGGCCTCGACCCGTACGCGCACATCGTTCGAACTCGCCGCCAAACGGCTTTCGGCCGACGCCGTCAACATCAGTGTTTCGTCGTCGAGCGTAAGCAAGGGCGAAACTTTGATCGACACGGCGATGAATCTGGATGCAATGGCACCTGACTGCATCGTCGTCCGTCATTCGTCGGCCGGTGTGCCGCATCAACTCGCAAAGGTTTCCCGTGCCGCGATCGTAAATGCGGGGGACGGAGCTAACGAACATCCGACTCAAGCACTACTTGACGCGATGACGATCCGCGAGCACAAAAAACAGATCGAAGGGCTTGAGGTTGCGATCATCGGCGATATTTTGCACAGCCGTGTGGCTCGGTCGAATATACATCTGCTGACCAAATTAGGTGCAAGGGTCCGGGTTGCCGGGCCGGGGACACTGGTTCCGGCCGATTTTCAGCACTTGTTAGATTCGGAAACATCGATCGACCGAGACAATATAGGTTCCAATATCCACGATCCAAGACCGTTGGCCGTCTGTCCCAGCGTCGAAGACGCTATCTCAGGAGCCGATGTGGTGATGATCCTCCGCATTCAACGCGAGCGGCAGGATTCAGCGTATTTCCCGACATTGCGCGAGTACTCGATCCATTACGGCCTGACAAACGAGCGGCTCGATCTGGCAAAGAAAGACGCCATTGTCCTTCATCCCGGCCCGATGAATCGAGGCATCGAGATCGCATCCGAAGTTGCAGACAGTTCGCGTTCGCTGATATTGGATCAGGTTAAATACGGCGTTGCGGTGAGAATGGCCGTACTCTACCTGGCGACCGGAGGCACGGTTCAGCAGCCAGGTCGGGAGTGACGGCTAAACAAAACAATGAAGCTACTAATTGCCAATGGCCATCTGATCGATCCGGCCGCTCAGGAAAATACAGGGATGTCGGTTCTCGTTGAGGACGGCAAGGTCACGGCTTGGATCAGGCCCGGAGAAAGCGTACCTGAGGGCTGCGAGGTTTTTGACGCGAGCGGATTGCTGGTGGCTCCGGGCTTCATCGATATGCACGTCCATTTGCGTGAGCCGGGCCAGGAACACAAGGAAACGATCGCTAGCGGATGCGCGGCCGCGGTGGCGGGTGGCTGGACCAGCGTTTGTCCGATGCCGAACACGAATCCGGTCAATGATAACGCGGCGATCACGCGTTACATGATCGAGCAGGCAGAGCGTGCGGGACTTGCGAGTGTTTTCCCGATCGGGGCGATCACAAAATCGTCTGACGGCTCCGAACTCGCTGAAATGGGCGAGATGAAAGCGGCGGGGGCCGTTGCCGTCTCAGATGACGGCCGGCCGGTGCCCAATGCCGGAATGATGCGCCGGGCGATGCAGTATGCCCGCGATTTTGACCTGCCGGTGATCGATCATTGCGAAGACAAATCGCTCTCGTCGGGCGGCGTTATGCATGAAGGAAAAATCTCACTTCTGCTTGGACTCAAAGGAATGCCCGCACTTGCCGAGGACATCGACGCGATCCGCGATATCATACTCGCCAAAGACACGGGAGCCCACATCCACATAGCTCACGTCTCGACCAAAGGCGCGGTCGAGGCGGTTCGCCGTGCAAAGAACGAGGGCATAAACGTCACATGCGAAGTTGCTCCCCATCACTTCACCCTTACCGATAAGGCTGTCGAGGGCTACGACACAAATACCAAAATGGCTCCGCCGCTTCGCAGCGACGAGCACCTTGAAGCGGTCATCGAGGGACTTAAAGACGGCACGATCGACGCGATCGCGACCGACCACGCGCCACACCATGCCGATGAAAAGGCACTCGAGTACGATCGAGCCCCGTTTGGCATTACCGGGCTGGAAACGGCAATAGGACTTGCATTTAATGAACTGGTGCACAAGGGGATTATCGGCTTGGTTCGGCTTGTCGAACTCTGCTCGGCCAATCCGGCACGCATCTTCAAACTTGCTGGCCGCGGCACATTAGCACCAGGTTCGGTTGCAGATGTGACGATTATCGACCCGGATCTAAAATGGATTTACCGAAATTCCGAATCGCGCTCAAAATCGCGAAATTCGCCTTATGACGGCTGGGAATTCGCGGGTGCAGCGGTTGCCACCATCGTCGGCGGCCGCATTGTCTATCGCCGCTAATTGTGGCAAAGTGTTCAGTTAATCAAGGAGAATATGATGAAAACATTCATTTTCGCAACTATCTTTGTGTTCGCACTTGCCGGATCGGTGGTTGCCCAAAACAAGAGCGTTTACACGAGCACCAAGACCTCGGCCTGCCGAACTATCAAACAGTCCTCCGAAGGGGCCGGCTACTATGTTGGCGAATGCCCCGGCACCGGCGGTTTCAAGGCTCAGGTGCTCGAGGACGACATTCGTCAGTCGATCAATATCATAACGCCGGCGAAGAAAAAGTTTGAGCTGGATTTTTGGGGCTTCTATTCCGGATTTTCCAGCGTTGGCGAAAAGATCGAGTGGCGTGTGAAAGGAACGGTCCCGGTCGCTTTGATCTCGCGGTTCAATGTCGCTGACGCCGAGGACAGCTCAAAGAACACGTCCTACCTGATCGTGTCGAAGATATCGAAAACTATGTCATGCGTTACAGACATTGTAGAACCCGGTGCCGGCCAAAACGAAACTGCCAGAAAACTAGCCGATGAGGCCACCGGAAAACCGTGCAAATCTAAAGAGTAACGGCTCAGGAGAAATTTTGAATGGAATGGATCGCTGACCCGCAGATCTGGATAGCCTTTTTGACGTTGGCGGTGCTCGAACTCGTACTCGGGATCGATAATGTCATCTTCATTTCGATCCTTTCGGGAAAACTCCCCGAAAAGGACCAAAAACGTGCTCGGTTGATCGGTCTCTCACTCGCCTTGATAATGCGTGTGATCCTGCTTTTCTCCCTGACTTGGGTGATGGGTCTTGTCGAACCGCTGTTCACCGTCATCGGGCACACGGTCTCCGGCCGGGATCTGATCTTGCTGGTTGGCGGCATGTTCTTAATATTCAAGAGCACGCATGAGATCCATGGTTCGCTCGAGGGCTCAGACGGGGATAGCTCTAGAAAGACATATGCCGGCTTTACGGGCGTCATCATTCAGATAATGCTGCTCGATATCGTGTTCTCCCTCGATTCGGTCATTACGGCGATCGGTATGGTCAGCAATGTTTGGATCATGATCGCTGCCGTTGTCGTCTCGATCATCGCGATGATGCTTTTCGCCGGTTCGATCGGAGCTTTCGTCCAGCGGCATCCGACCGTTAAGATGCTTGCTCTGGCATTTTTGCTTCTGATCGGTGTCACGCTGATCGCCGAGGGAATGCATCAGCACATCTCTAAGGGATACATTTACTTTGCCATGGCGTTTTCAGTATTCGTCGAGGTGTTAAATATTCGGCTTCGCAAAAAGGCGAAACCGGTCATCTTGCATAATCAATTCACAGACGAGGACGAAGCAAAGGCGATCTCGTAATTACGCAGACGTTATGCGGCCCTCGTGCACAGTATGCGCGTTTTAGTCTAGTACTTGAACAATTTGCATATCCGGTCAGTGTGTGGGCTTGCGAAGCAATTGCTTAAGCGCTATAGTCGCGGTGGATAGTTGAGGCTCCCCGCCGATTCTGTCCAAAATCAGGAACGGACGTCTTTTGCGGTGTGGGAGACGCAACTGATGAAAGTTCCTAAATTGGAAAGGGTGTCGTTCGAGGTGTGGGAGACTCGTCTGATGCCCTTTCCGCTTTTAAATTTGTGGGCTACGGAATAAATTCCGCAGCCCAGTTCGGTGTTGCATTTTGTACCGTGTGGGACGGCACGGAAGCAACACCGCCTGGGAGATCAAATCGCTTACGGCCCCGGCGGCGGATCGACAACGACCGGATCGCAATTTCCGTCGCGTCCCATCATCTTCGATTCGAGCGGAGCACCCTTTGCGAATGAACTGTGAAGTTTGCCCGCGGTAAACTGTCGGCTTCCGGGCGGAAAAACACTCTTGTCGGTAACCCAATCGTAATAATTCAAAAAGTCACTCCGATTCCCCGGCAGGTGGCAATCATTGTCAAATAAGAGGTGTATGTCGCCGGATTTGCTTTCGCCCCACGAGATCAGCTCCGGGCCGTTCTCGTCCTTGGCGAGAATAGCGACCTTGCCGCCGTCATTGAGTTGGAACGTGAGCCGTGCGACCTTTGCGACCTCGTGCCCGTGGGCAGTTGCCGCGCCGTCGGGGTATTCGGCGATCCAGTAGTCAGGTACCATGTCCTCGCCCCCAAGCGTTCCGACCGGAACTCTCAAATGAACGTAATGCCGGCCGTTTGATGAATTTGGCTTCGCGTTTAGATTCGACTGCCCTTTTGCGTCCAGGCCGTGAAGGTCGGAATCGTTGAGATTCAAGATCGACGCAAAGCCCTTGCCGCGGCCGCGGGCCATCGTTGCCGGGTTGACCGGCTTTAGGTACATCGTCAACGGCCGTGTCCGGTCCGCGAGTTCGATGGCAGGGATGGTGGAACCATTGCTGAAAACCTTTATCGTGTGATCAGCGTCGGTAATGAAAACGATGTTCCAAACCAAGTCTTTTTCATAAATTATCGCGTCGCCCGCGATATCCAATGTAACTGCTAACGTCATCAAAGTGTCTCCTTAGTTTGAGGGATTGTGGATCGAACGCATTCAACTCGACGGAGAAACCCAGAACATTACCGGGCTTTTTTCGCTATTGAATGACACTTTGTTCATCCACCCTATATATGTCGATTTAGGGATTTCTATTACATGGCTTTTTATTTTTTTTTATCTCAAGAGCAGGATTATGTGATCCGAGATATTTTTGACAACTTCGTGCAGGACATTGGGCATCAATAGCCACGTAGCTTCGCGGGTGCTGCGGTTTACCATTCGCGATCGTAGATATTGCCTCCCCAAACGGTAAAATATGACGATCAAATCTCGCTCGTACGCATTGATTTTCTTCTTGGTGTTGTTTGCCGCGGCTGAGTTCAACGCTCAAACGGACATGCGTGCGAATGCCAGTTCCGGTGCCGGATGGCAGTGGCCCGCCAGCAGCGACGGTATCACCTATATTCCTGTTTGTTGGGAAAATCCGGCCGGCTGGGAAACCGAGTCCGGATGGGTAAGGACGGCCGTGCTCGACACGTGGCAGCGTGCCGCGAAGGTCAATTTTTACAATTGGGGAGCCTGCACGGCAGCCAGCAAAGGCATTCGGATCCTGATCACCGACACTCGATCAAATTCGGGCGTTGGCCGGGGCATGGACGGACGAAGAAACGGAATGGAACTCAACTTCACGTTCAAGAACTTTTCGCCCGTCTGCCAGGCGTCTAACAAGCGGCGATCGTGCATTACCTCGATAGCTGTTCACGAATTTGGCCACGCCCTCGGTTTGATGCACGAACAGGACCGTGCGGATTCGACATGCAAGAGCGAATCGGCCAAGAGCGGCGGCTGGCTGCTGACGGCGTACGACCCGTACTCCGTGATGAATTACTGTAACCCGCGTTGGAATAACGACGGCCAACTCAGCGAACTGGACGTAAAAGGAATTCAGGTTCTTTATGGAGCGAGGGCGGCGGTTCCGCTCGGCCGTTTTTACGTGACAGATGTCCTTAACACGGAAGCCGGACAGAAATGGGAGCACATCGCAATGGAATTTGGTTCGGGCGGTTCACGGCAGCATTTCGTTCTCGATAGTTCCAAGAAACAGCAGTCAAACTCATGGACATTCAAGGCGGCCGGCCGATATTGCTATAAGATATGGTCGAACACTCTCTACACCGACGGCGTGTATCGGGACGGTTACGGCGAGGGTTGCTACACGCTTGAGGCCGGACGATCGTATTCGCTCGCGATCGCGTTCAGAAAAAGTACTGCCGGACGAGCGTTTGACATAGTTCTTCAGGCCGCGAAATGATCGGCGTCGTCAAAATCCGCCGGACACTCAAATTCCAGCTCACGTCCGCCGCTAGGGTGGCGAAATGCGAGTTTCCACGCGTGCAGTAGGAGACGTGCGTTTTCGCTCCCGCCGCGTTCGACGTCACCGACTATCGGGTGCCCGATCGAGGCACAGTGTATTCTTAATTGGTTGGTCCGTCCGGTAACAGGTTCAAGTTCGACGAGTGTCGATGCCGCTTTTCGTTTTCTCACCCAATAACGGGTCTCGGCTGGCTTTCCGTCTTCCTTTACATTCCATTGCTTAAGTTCAGCAAAGCGGCCGATCGGAGCCGAGATAGTTCCGAGATCGTCGCCAATCACGCCATCGACCATCGCCATATACCGCTTTTTGACTATCTTGCGTTTGAAGTGCTCAGCAAGTATTCGATGGGCCCTTGTTGTCTTCGCAACCACCATTAGGCCTGATGTTTGTTTATCGAGCCGATGGATCAAGCCAGCCCGCACGTGCCTCGCACCGATCGCACGATCACCTGAATTGAGATAAAAGCTCAGTGCATTTAGAAGCGTGCCGTTCTTGTCACGATGGGTCGGGTGAACAAGCATTCCCGAGGGTTTGTTGACGACGATCAGTTCGCCATCCTCGTAACGTACATCTAGCGGAACGTCCTCCGGTCGCATTGCCGTCGCACGCGACTCATCTACAAATATTTCGATCAGGTCGTTCGGCTTGATCCGATAGCCAATGTTCTCCGCCCTCCCATTTACCTCGCACAATTCGTTCTTAACGATCTCGCGCAGATACATCTTGCTCAATCCCTGGAAACGGTCGAACAAAAGGTCGTCAAGACGCATCTTGAACTGCCCTTCCGTGGCGATTATCTCTATTCGGCTTGTCACACTGCAATCTTATCTCAAATGTGTGCGGGAAGCCGTTCACGGTATCAATTGGGAACATTGAAAATGTGCATTTCTAATTGCGGGTCCGTTCATTCTTGTCGCGTTCTGTCGACAATTCGTTAGTTTTCCTTAACGATGTCTTCGCCTGAATGCTCAAATCTCGCCTCGGCGGTTATACTCGAAGTCTGGAATATGGGAGACTGCAGATTCCTACATTTTTGTCAGATATGAGAGTCGACCAGTTGGATTTCATCGCCCGGGCTACCGCATCGCTCACTGAGGCTGACGGTATTCGCTCGGGCTGTGCAACGGTCATCGGTAATCTGGCCAACGCCTTTTCCGGCAGCATCGCATTCGTCGCCCGCCGCCGCGCCGATCGCGAGTTTGCCGATATTCTTGCATCCAGCGGTATCGGTGCGGCAGACTTCAGACGGCTTGAAACACGTGTCACAAAAAGCAGTCTGTGGAAGATATTTGGTGCGTCGTCGGCATTTGTAATAGACGATCTTGGGAATGACGCCGCCTTACAGTTCCTTTCATTTGGCACCGGTACAAAAGTCCTTATTGCGGCCCCGGTCATCGTTCGGGGATCGACGGCCGGATTTGTTGCCATCGGATTTCGCCCGGAGGCGAAGGTTGTCGAGAACGATATCATTAAGCTACTCCGTGTATTGGCAGGCTTGATCGCTCAGGCAATGCGGATCGAGCAGACGGTCAACGAGCAGAGCCAGAAGCTGATCGAGGAAAACTCGAATCTTAAACAGGAGTTGAAGGAAAAGTACGAGTTTGGCCACTTGATCGGCAATTCAGGTCCTATGCGGCAAGTGCGCGACCAAGCCAGGCAGGTCGCCCGCTCAAATGCGACGGTCTTGCTTCGCGGCGAGAGCGGGACCGGCAAGGAACTTATCGCAAATTCGATCCACTATAACAGTCTCAGATCCAAGCGCCCGTTCGTCAAAGTAAGTTGTGCCGCAATGCCGGGATCGTTGATCGAAAGTGAGTTGTTCGGCCACGAAAAAGGTGCCTTTTCCGGTGCCGTGACGCGAAAAAAAGGGCTGATCGAACTTGCCGAGGGCGGCACACTATTTATTGACGAGATTGGCGACCTTCCGCTTCCCACACAGGCAAAGCTGCTACGTGTAATTGGTGAACACGAATTTGAAAGGATCGGCGGGACCGAGAACGTCCGGGTGAATGTCCGGTTCATTATTGCGACGAATATGGACCTCGAGGCCGAGATCGCCGAAGCGCGATTTCGCGAAGACCTGTTCTATCACATCAACGGATTCACTATTTTCCTGCCGCCGCTGCGCGAGCGAAAAGCCGATATCCTCCTTCTTGCGGAAAGTTTCCTGGAAAAATATGAACGTGAATACCAGAAGCGGATCCGCCGAATTTCGACGCCGGCAATTGACATGCTCGCGACATATCACTTCCCAGGCAATGTCCGCGAACTCGAAAATGCTATTGAGCGTGCCGTGATCGTCTGCGATTCCAACGTTATTCACGGACATCATTTGCCTCCGACACTGCAGACCGCCGAAAATAGCGGTACGGAGACACGCGTCACGCTGACATCGGCTGTCGAGGCGTTTGAGAGCGACCTGATCCAGGATACGCTCAAATCGACAAGGGGAAATGTGGCTAGGGCCGCAAAAATGCTCGACTCGACGGAACGCATCGTCGGCTATAAGATACGCAAATACAACATCGATCCGCAGCGATTTCGAAAATGAATGTTGAGGGGCACATCATAAATGATCTTCCCGACCCGGAGGCGGCCGGACGATTCCTGTCGCAACTGGAAGAAAAGCACCCGTCCGCAGCCGCCAAGCTATCAAAAAATGAACCGCTTTTGTCAGACGTATTGACCCTTGCGGCGTTCAGCCCGCTCCTTGCCACGACGATGCTCCAGCATCCTGAATATCTTTGGTGGCTGGGCCGCAAACGCGGCGACTCAGGTGTTCGCGGAAAAGACGATCTGCTCGAATCTCTGGCCCGTTTTTCGTTGACCCATTCGCAACTTGACCCGCAAGTCATCTTTGCACGGTTTCGCCGGCGGGAGTTGCTGCGCATCTACCTCAGAGACATTCGAAGGCTGGCGACCATCGCCGAGATCACCGAAGAGATCTCAAATCTGGCCGACGCCATTCTGGAATCGGCCCTAAAGCTTGCCCGCCGCGAAATGGACAACCGGTTCGGGTCGCCCCAGGAGACTGATGAAAAAGGCCGTCTGCGTCCGGCTCGTTCCTGCATTGCGGCCCTCGGCAAGCTCGGGTCACGTGAACTGAATTACTCATCCGATATTGACCTCGTTTTTCTGTATTCAAACGAAGGCACTACCTCGGGGATCGGCAGCCGTGGAGCGGTCACCAATAGAGAATACTTCGTCAAACTGGCCGAATATTCGACGAAACTGGTCGGCCAGCAGACCGGCGAGGGGGCAGCCTATCGGGTCGATCTGCGGCTGCGGCCTCACGGTTCGCTCGGGGCATTGACAATGTCCGTCGCCGACACGATCCGGTATTATCGAAACGAAGCCCGGCCGTGGGAACGTCAAGTGTTGATCCGCTCGCGTGGTTGTGCGGGTGATACTGAGTTGTTCGGCGAGTTTTTTGCCGAGGTCGAACCGCTGGTCTTCGAATCGGGCGAGACGGTTGAAGAAGCACTTCGCAATGTCCGGTTGTCAAAGGAAAAGATCGACCGGGAGAATGTCGGCAAATTCGGTTTCGACGTAAAGCTCGGGCGAGGCGGCATCCGCGAGATCGAATTTTTGGCCCAGGCACTCCAGCTTGCATATGGCGGCCAAGACCGCTGGCTGCGGTGCCCGCATACTCTGATCAGCCTGTCGCGGCTTGCCGACCGCAAATATCTCAGCGATACCGAATTGTCCGAGTTATCGGCCGCATACGAGTTCTTACGCCGGACAGAACACGTGCTGCAGATGGAGCACGGCATCCAGACGCACATCGTTCCCGACAGCGGCGAAAAGCGGTCGGTGCTTGCCCGAAGGGTGACCTTTGCCTCGGGTGGCGATTTTGACGAATTGATACGCCATCATATCGAAAATGTGAGCCGTGTATTTTCGCGAGTATTTGGCGAGACCGGCAACGACATTGCACGTGATACGAACGATCCCGTTGTCACGAATACTATTGACCGAATTCGTTCGGAGGTGCTGGCTTCAATTGAGAAATCCGATTACGAACTGCCGGCCACGGACAAAGAGATCTCCGTGCTCGACCGCTTTGCCGCCGTCTCACCCAGATTTGCGTCGATGATCGCGGCCAATCCGCAGCTTGCCGCATCACTTCCCGATCCAAACGATCCATTAGGCGAGCCCGATTTTGAGTCGAAAATGATGGATGCGGTCAACAGTGTCATGGGGTTTGGCCCGCGCCTGTCAGTAATGCGTCAAGAGTGGGCAAAGCGTCTGATCGGCATCGCCGTCCGGGATGTTTTTGGCACAATTTCGATCCGTGAAGCCAAGCGTTTGCAGACAAAGCTCGCGGAAGCCAGTATCGCGGCAGCACTCCGGGTAGTTCATGACGAACTAAATTCGAGATATGGTTCTCAAAACGACCACCTCGGACTCGCGGTGCTTGCTCTTGGCAAGTTGGGCGGCCGCGGCCTTGATTATGACTCCGATCTTGATCTGATCCTGGTTTACGACGATTCCGCCGTGACCGGTGCGGCGGTGACCAACGCCGAATATTACAGCCGCGCCGCCGAGCTTTTCGTCACCGCATTATCGTCGATGACCCGCGACGGCAATCTATACCGCGTCGATCTGCGGCTGAGGCCCTATGGGTCCAAGGGGATGAGTGCGATCTCCAGCGAGTCGTTTTTGAACTATATGCGGGAAACCGCCGCCGTTTGGGAGATGCTCGCGTTTGTTAAGCTCCGCAGTGTCGGCGGCGATAGCGGACTCGGTTCAGGCGTCGAAAGCTCTACTAGACGGATCATACACGAACGAGCTCTTGCTTTCGATCCCGCCGTTTTGCGGACCGAAACTGTGCGTGTACGTAACGCTCTTGAAGAACAAAGGGCACGTACACGCCGCGGTTCAGACGTGGATATAAAGTATGGTCAAGGCGGAATGCTGGATGTTTACTTCGCGATGCGGTACTTGCAGCTTCGGGATAATATTCCCGATGATGCCGACGACCGTTCTACAGCGTCGATGCTCGAACGACTGAAACGTGCCGGATCATTGACCGAAAGCGACTATCACAGCCTTCTTGCCGGCTATCATTTTCTTTCTGACCTAGATCATAACCTGAGACTGACGGTCGGCCGCACGACCCGACTTTCAATGGGAAACCAGGTAGTCTCGTCGACGATCGCCAAACGAATGGAACTGCCGTCAACGGTTGAACTGGTGGAGCAACTGACACTTCACCGTTTGGCGATCCGTTCGGCGTTTGAATCCGTCGTTCGGCCAACGAGCGGCCAATAAAATTCATTGGTAACACCCTTAGGGTCGTGTATAATTTACGAGTTTCTACACTATTAAACGTTTTGATCCGGAAATGATCTCTTTATGAAAAAAGCTACTGCAATTGTCAGCGTTTTCCTTGCTCTTGTATTTGCCGCGAACGCCCAAAAGGTCCAAAACACTGACCAAGCCGATGCGGCCGCGGCGGCCTTAAAGGTATTTCAAACTCTGCAAAAGCAAGACTGGGCAGGGCTTTTTCACATCGTCAGTTTCTCGCCTGCTCTGCAAAAGCAGATGCCAAGTGATCCAAGCGAATTTGCCCGCCAGTTTGTCAGCGGATTGAACGAGAACGCCGAGGACGCTGCCGCAACCCGCAAACTCTTTGACGGAATGTCGGAGATCAAGGTCGGAACAGCGGTCGTTACCGGAAACAAGGCGGCGGTGCCGGTGTCGTGCCGGATCACGATAGAGGGAAATTCGCTCGTCTTTAACGGTACGGCAAACATGATCAAGCTCGGCAACATGTGGCGATGGGATATGACCTCCTCCGACGACCCTGCTGAGGCTACCGAAACCGCTCTCACCGCTCTGCTGGGAATGCCTATGAACTAATATTGGTTTTCGATGTACCGATTTACCTTTTTCTTCGTGTTCCTGACGTTGACGGCCCTTCACGCGGCCGGGCAAGCGGGCCGCGTAAAGGGTTATTCGGAGAGTATCGCCCGCGGCGACCGCAGTTCCGATGTCGCCGCTAAGAAAGTCTCTGCCCCAAAGACCGAAAAGGACGACGGCATTGTCCGTATCGAGACCGACCTGGTGACCATTCCGGTTCGCGTAAATACTCGAAAAGGTCGCCCCGTCACTGACATCGATCGTTCGGAGTTTAAGATCTTTGAAAACGGTGAAGAACAGGAAATAGCGTATTTCTCGAATTCCGATGAGCCGTTCACCGTTGCTCTGCTACTCGATATGAGCTATTCGAGTGTCTTCAAACTGCCCGAGATCCAGGCCGCGGCCAAGGCGTTCATCGCTCAACTCAGGCCGAGTGACCGCGTCATGGTCATCTCGTTTGACGAAAAGGCCCGCATGCTGTGTGAAGCGACCGACAATCGCCTCGCCCTTCGTTATGCTATCGAGGCGGCCAAGGTCGGTTCCGGTACGAGCCTTTATAGTGCTCTCGATGTTGCGTTGAATGATAAACTCCGCGGCATAAAGGGACGCAAAGCGATCGTGCTCTTGAGCGACGGGGTCGATACCACCAGCGAAACGGCCACGGCTAACGGCCTGCTCCGCGATATCGACGAAATTGATACCCTAATTTATCCCATCCGATACGATACTTTTGATGACGTTCGCAAGATCCGCCGCAAAGACGCCCAGATACTGTACGACGACAACGATCGTCCTTACATAGTCGAAGCACCGCTCGTTAAGGGCGAAAGGGAAGAGGATTATGCGGCCGCCCGCGAATTTCTGTCCCTATTGGCCGAACGATCGGGAGGGCGCATCCAGCGTGTCACCTCCGCGACCAATCTCAATGAGGCATTTGCCCGGATCGCCGAAGAACTTCGCAAAACATATAGTTTGGGGTATTATCCTAACAGTGAACGAACCACAAACGGCCGCTATTTCATCAAAGTCCGTGTTTACCGGCCGGATCTGGATATCCGTGCGAGGGATAATTACACCTCGGCACGCCGCCGCAGGCCGCAATAGCCGGCTGTATCGGGTTTATTCAACAATTTTGTCTTTTAACTTTTGGAGGAGTATCAATGAAACGTAAATTCAGCATCCTGGCAATGTGCCTGTCACTGGTAATGATCTCGGTGGCGGCGGTTGCCGCTCAGGAAAAGATGACAAACGACGAGGTCATCTCGCTTACTAAAGCCGGACTCAGCAGTTCGATCATCATCGGCAAGATCAGATCGTCCGCAACCAACTTTGACCTCTCGACCGATTCGTTGATCAAGCTTAAACAGGCCGGTGTCAGTGACGAAACGGTGGCGGCGATGCTCGAGGCAAAGAGCGGCAAATCGGTCGTCTCCGGCAACAGCGCGGTTACGGCATCTGCTCAGGGCGGCGACCCGAACGACCCGATGTCCAAGCACAGCTATGGGATCTATCTTTACGAGGAAAAGGACGGCGTCCGCAAGATGACGCAGATCCAGCCGTCGATGTCCGGCCAGAACCGCACCGGCGGAGCGTTTACCGCGTCGATCACGCCGTTCGGCCTTGGCAAAGTCAAGACCAAGACCAATCTTCCCGGACGTAGTGCCGCTCTCCAGATACAGACGACCACGCCGGTGTTCTACTTTTACCTCGACGCATCCAGCGGCGGACTTAACACGTCAAGCGGCATTCCTTCGTCGCCTAACGAGTTTACGCTTGTGCGGTTTAACCAACGGAGCGACAACCGTGAGGTCACGATCGCCAAGACCAATTCATGGGGTTCAAAGGGTGGTCTTTCTGACGAATACGTAGTCGGACTAAAGGCCGAGGACCTCGGCAACGGCGTGTTTAAGATCACGCCGACAACCGAACTTAAGAAGGGCGAATATGGCTTTTACCTGTTGAACTCGGGCAACGCCAACACCGCGGCTGGCGTCGGTTCGAAGTTCTTCGATTTCGGCGTAATGATGACTCCCTAACCATCGTTGATTTGAAACGACCAGGGCACTGCGATATCCGGCAGTGCCCCTTTTATTTCGTCACAGCTATTTACCCAAAGCCTAGAATGATTTTGAATAGAAGAGCGAAAGAAAGTTGTTACCTGCTCCGCTGTTTCCCCAGTTGTACGCTGCAGTCAGGTTTTGCCGATTAGTAATGGCAAAACTCATGCCGGCGGCAGCATAACCAAATCGGTTCTTACCGGACGACCAATCACCGATAACACTCACGCGTCTAAAGAGTGGCTGCTCGAAAGCCAGCGTTATGCCGCCCTTATCTCCAAAATCCTCTCCAGTGTTGAACGCCCTGTAAGCTCCCGCCGTTAGACGCAGGCCGCGCAGTTTGTCGAATGTTTTGCTGATATTCACATAACCGACGGTCACGGTTCGGCTGCCCGCCGACTTATTAAGCGGCAAATAGGCCGTCAGGCCGGCTGTGGAAGCTATACCATGCTTTTCGTTCGCAAACAATTGCCTTTTGACCGCAAAATTTGCCTCGACCGGAGACGTTGAACCGTCTCTGGTATAGAACAAGCTGATACCGACCTCGGTCTTTTTGTCGAGGCCATACACCGTCCGATAACCGTAAGATTGAAATCCACCGTTTGAGTAGGAAGTCGGTTTTACGGCCAGGTCGGCCTCGATATAAAACATTTGAGCCGGCTGAATGTCGGTCGATGACGTATTTATTACTGTTAACTGGGCACTCGCTGCTGCCGCTAACGCCAAAATTAAGAATATAGTTCTCATCGCGTCATTGATCTTCGGCACTCACGAATTGTCAGGCAAGTTTCACGATAACCGCTTTTGGGCAAAAGCAATTACGTGCGAACAGGTCACGAGACTTTCTGCCTATGGCTCTTCCGGCAATGGACTCCGGGTCGTACACATTAACGTCGTTTCTCGATTCGATCTTGGGATTTTACAACTACCACCTGGAGAAATGCAATGCCGGTCGGACCAGACGCCTTGACCGGAGGCTCGTCTTCGGTTCGTCACAAAAATTAGGTTGAAGGCAGGTTCCAAACGGATTCTTGTTGTTCACGCTCGAACTTCACGTATTTCCACCTCTTCGAACCAACATCGCGTGCAGTACCGATGCCGTTTTCGCTCGGCCGGCGTAAAAGCTCGTGCGGCCGGCAGACGGCTGATGATCATCTTTTCGTCAGCGGTCAACTCCCGCCATTCCTTGATCCGTCCCGATCCGCATTTTGGACAATCAAACATTTGCAATTTTTCCGGCATATGATTGTGCGTTTTCACTTCCACGGTTTACTATCTTATCTGGCTTCAACCAGGATCTTTACCCGATAGTGATTAATTCGATGAAAATTAAAGCGTTTCTGATCGCCGTAATTGCGATATCCGTGCTGATTTTAGCCACAATGGCTCAAACGCCGGATCCGCTCAATGAAAAATTCAATTTCTATTCTCGCGGCCCATATAACGAACGCGTGCCGCGTCCGCAGAGCATTCTCAGGTACGATGTCGGTGATCACCACACTACCTATGCCCAAATGGAGCAGGTGATCGACGCTATAGCAAAGGCGGCTCCCGATCGTGTAAAGATATTTGATATCGGGACTACAAACGAGCATCGAATGCAGCATCTGGTCGCGATATCGTCGCCCGAGAACCTAGCGCGACTCGACGAGATCAAGGCTGCGAATGCCCGACTGACCGATCCGCGAAGGACTTCGGCGGCCGAGGCTGACTCCATCGCCCGCAGTAATCCGGCGATCGCCTGGATGGCGTATACGATCCACGGCAACGAATCGTCATCATTCGAGGCGTTTATGCAGGTCATTTATCAACTGGCCGCATCCAACGAACCGGCAACGTTAGATATCCTGAAAAATACCGTCGTTCTTGTACTGACCGGTGAAAATCCTGACGGGCACGAGCGATTTGCCACCTGGTATAATTCCGTCGCGGTCGGCGATCCAAACCGAAACGCGATCGAACACCGTGAGCCATGGGCGATATGGGGCCGCGTAAACCACTACCGGTTCAACCTCAATCGCGACACGCTGGCCTTTACGCAAAAAGAGTCGCGAAACATGCAAAAGGCGTTTATCGAATGGAACCCGCAGCTCGCCGTAGACCATCATGGCCAGCCTTCGCAATATTTCTTTCCGCCCGTGTCACTGCCGATCAACCCTAATCTGCCGCAGCCGCAATACAATAAGTGGCTTGATACCTATGGTCGGGCTAATGCCGCCGCATTCGACTCAAATCGTTGGGATTATTACCTGCGTGATGTTTTCGACGCGTTTTATCCGGGATATTGGGATATGTACCCGTCCCTCCTCGGAGCGACCGGAATGACCTACGAGACCGACGGCGGCGGCTTTAAGGGCCTTCGCTGGACCCGCGATGACGGCACCATCGTAACGTTTCGCTCGTCTATCGCCAAACACTATGTCGCGTCACTGACCACGCTCGAGACGACAGCAAAGAACAAGGTAGAACGGATCAGGGATTTTTATGCGTTTCGGGTAAAAGGGATGGCCGACCACGCTACTGCCAAAATGAAACGCGTCATCATCGACCCGACGTCCGACCGGGTCAAGGCGGCCGAAGTGATTGAGGTGTTACGGCTTTCGAATGTCGAGGTCAAGGTCGCTACCGCTCCGTTCACCTCACCGACCGCACACACTTATCTCGAAAAGAATTCAAAGGCAGTCTCGAAATCGTTTCCGGCGGGTTCGTACATAATCGATCTCGATCAGCCGCAACGAATTTACTTAAAAGCCGTCCTCGAACAGGACACGCCGCAGGACAAGGCGTTCGTCGACGATAACATGGCCCGTTTTCGCCGCAATCAGATGCGCGGCAAGGGCCAACCGAAGGAGGAATACGGATTTTACGATATCACCGCCTGGTCAATGCCGCTTACGTTCGGCGTTGAAGCCTATTGGACGGAGGAATCTGGAAGTTTGCCGTCGAGAACGGTGGACGATTCAATGATCGCCGCCGCCAAGCGCGGCAGCGTTTCAGCCCGTGCCCGTATTTCTTACATCATTCCGTACGAAACCGACTCGACCGGGGCCATGGTAATGAGGCTCTTGCAAAACGGCTATAAGGTTGCCGTGACGACACGGCAACTGAACGCTGGAGGACGAAACTGGAAACCGGGTACATTTGTCATTCGCGTTTCGCGAAACCCGGAGTCGATCCATGATGCGGTCGCCGGCCTCGCGGCCGAAATGGGCGTCAATGTGACCGGCGTTGATTCAGGCTATTCCGAAGAGGGTGACACCAGCGTCGGCGGCGAGGCTGTTATTTCGCTCAACGCCACAAAGATCGCCGTTGCCGCGGACGAGGGCGTCACGCAGGAATCATATGGATCGATTTGGTGGACGTTTGACAAACACGGGATCAAGTTCACGCCGATGACCATCGGCACGATCCGCGGCGGCGGCCTCAAGGGCTATAACGTACTAATTATTCCCGAGGGGTCGGCCGGTCGTTATATGAGTTCGTTCGGTAGCGGCGGGGTCGCGGCATTGAAGGAATTTGCTTCCAGCGGCGGCACGATCGTCACCATCAGCGGCGGTTCGGTGTTCGCCGCTCTTAAGGACGTCGGCCTGACATCAGCCAAACTCGTCGGGAGCGATGATGATGAGGATAAGGGCAAAAAGCCGGCAGATGACAAAAAGAACTCCGAACCGGTTGTAGAATCGACGCCGGCGGGTTCCGGGTCTGACCGATCAGACGGTATCGCTCCCTCACTTCCGCCGATCGCATCGCCGTCAGCTAATGCCAACAAGGTTCCCGAGGCACTGCCGGGCGCGATTTTCCGTGCTACGGTGGACCGCACCAATTACATTACTTACGGCGTTGATCGTGACGAAATGCCGGTGCTGCTTGCGAACGGTTATTTTTTCCGCTATTCGAAAGAGGGCACCAACGCTCTTGTCTTTGACGCTGACCCCAAACGCCCGCTTACGATCTCCGGTTTTGTATGGGAGGGGAATACCGAGCGATTGCTGAGTGGAACGTCGTATATAATAGACGAATCTGTGGGCTCCGGCCACGTCGTTCTTTTTGCTGAAGACCCATTTTTTCGAGGAATGACACGCGCTACCACCCGCTTGTTCTTTAATTCGATCGTTTTTAACGGAGTATTTTGATGTTTACCGTAAAAGCCGGTTATTCAGGTGTAATTGAATTGAACTCGAGCGTTGAGCGCGTTCGCGACTTCTTCTCGGATATAAACAACTTCGCGGCGTTGATGCCCGGCATTTCCCAGATCCACACCGATGCCAAGGGTATCGCTCATTGGCGAATCCAGGCGGAAATACCGGTAGTCGGGCAAATGCTGCAAAGGTTTGCGGTCGAGTTGGTTGAGGCAAACGAAGACCGGATCGAATGGTCGCCTCTGAGGACTGAGACCGAGAATTTCCTCAGATATTCGGCTGACTTTTTCGAAAAAGCCAAGGGTATTACTAACGTTCATTTTTCGCAGTTGGTGGAACTTCGCCGTAAATCTGCCCGCGATCTACATTTCCTTGCGGGACTCGCCGGGGAGGGTCTTATCAGCAGCGAGATGAACAAACGGATCGCGGAAATGATAAAGACCTTCATCGACAAAGCAAAAGAACGCCTTGAAAACTAGCCCGTTCGTATTTCGTCGATAAAAAATGGCACGAGCATCGATCACTGTCGATTCTCGTGCCATTAGTGCCATTTCGCATGTGTCGCTGGTCAGCGATCACTTTTTCTTCACGACGGTGATCGTCAGCTCAGCCGGATATTGCTTTGAATGATGAACCGAGTTTCGGGCTATTACGCCCTTCACCTCATCATAATTGTTCCCGCCCGTATTCATATTACGGTCAAAACGCGGAAAATTACTGCTCGATATCTCGATCCTGATGCGGTGGCCGGGAGCAAAGTAGTTACTTGTCGTCATCGGCTGAAACACGACCTTGTAAACCTCTCCGGCTTCCATCCATGCCAACGGCTTGTCATATCCGTTGCGGTAACGCATTCGCTGGATGGTCTCATCGAGGTTCCAGGCTTTACCGTTCTCATCTACATCGATCAGCTTGACCGTAAAATCGGTATCCTTCGCGCTCGATGATACGAACAGCGTCAGATCGATCGAACCGCTCAGTTCGATGCCTTCTTTCAGCACATCCGAACTGTAAACGAGAATGTCCTGCCGCTCTTCCATCTTGCTTTGGTCCCACGACCCGCCTGTGACCGCGTTGCCCGTGCAGCACACGTTGCCGCCAAACGACGGAACCGGATTCATGGGATCGTAATCAAAACTGTCGGGCATATCCGCAGCCGGCGGTTCCGCGACAAGCGCTCCGTCGCCCTTCAACGAGTTTGCTCTGCCGCTGCTCGCTAGGTAGAACTTCATCTGCTCGGCTCCCTTCGGCGGCCATTGATCAGAGGATTGCCATTTGTTGCTGCCCATCGTGAAATAGCGAACCTTCGGCATATTCAAAATGTCGTTCTTCTCACCTTTAAGGAAATGATCGAACCAGCCGTAGGTCAGGGCACTGTAATCGAGTCGGGCGTCACCCATGCTTCGTTCGCCGACAATCGTGTTTTCCGTTGCCCGCGTATAACTGCAGTGCAGCGTCGGAGCGATCACGGCATATTGTTTATCAGCAACATCAGGGCTGGCCGTTTTGCGGACATGATTGTAAACGGCCAAATTAGGGCCAACCGATACGTCATACCACGACATAAACCAGAATCCCGGAATGTTGATCTTCATGTTGTCGTGAAACAGCCCGCCCTTGTACCACGCCGGATCGTTTGGCGTGCGCCTGATCATCGCACCTCCGGTGCTGTTCGGCATTTCGTCGGCAAATATTCCGTTCGGCCCATCGACCGCCTTGATGATGTCTTTTACGGGTAAATGCCGCAGTGCCTTTGACCAATCAACGGGCGGAGCCTGCTGGGCAAGGTCGAACGACTTCGACGCACGTATCAGGTCCACCTGAGAAGTGTTTGCCGGAAACATCGGGCGAATCTGGTTTTGCTCGCCGTACAGCCACGCAATGAACAGCATTTGGACAGCTCCGCCGCGATACCAGTTTCCCTGCTCGTAATACGGCCCGACCCGACCGACGCCCGCTCCGAACCCCTGGGCGATCATTGTCGTAAATGCCGGATTGCCCCGGGCAGCAACCGCCATCTGCCATTCGGCTGTCGATGAGCACCCGATCGTACCGACTTTCTTATTCGACCACGGCTGCGAAGACATCCATGTCAGCGCATCGTCGCCATCGGTCGTCGGCGGCCCAAGAATGTCGTAATTGCCCTCGGAGAAAAAATGCCCGCGTTCGTTCATCACGACGTAGGCGTAGCCGCGTTTGATCGCGTCAAGGATCGAAGTCATGTCACGCGGGGCACCGAGCCTGATGTCCCAAAAATTAAAATTGTACGGCGTTCGCGAAAAGATGATCGGATACTTTTTTGATGGATCCTTGGGTCTATATACATCGGCCGCCATCCGCTTGCCGTCCCGCATCGGCACCATTACTTTGCGGTCGACAACCGCAATCTCGTTCAACTCTTTTTCGATCGCAAAGCGCTTTGCGATCAGCTCGGGATCCGGTGCTTGCCGATTCTGTGCAACCGTTCCGGTCGTCAAAAAGGCCGAAAATAAAACCAACACAATTAGACCGCGTGTGATCCCAACTCTCATTGCAATTACTCCTTTTCATCCCGGGCCGACGGCCGCCCGACGATCGATTTTCATTATGGACGCGTTGATTCTACCCCAATAATGCAAAAAACCGGAGCTATGCCCCGGTTTTTGCAAATTTCGATCGTCTCGCGGCCGATCTTCTAGGTGATAGCTCCACCATCGACAATTACTATCTCGCCGCTCATAAAGCTGTTTCGGTCGCTGGTCATAAAGGCTGCATATTCCGCGAGCTCCTCGGGCCGACCGACGCGCCCCTTCGCGACCCAAAAATCATGCATCTGCAAAAGTCGCTCTGGCAAAGTATGTCCGAGGTCGGTATCGAAAATGCCGGCCGCAATAGCATTGACCGAGATGCCGAAGTTTGCGGCCTCGCGCGACAGACACTTAGTAAATCCGATCATCGCGGCCTTTGACGTTGCATAGTGGACCGACGTGGGCAGACTCCGGATGGCACCGACCGAGGTAATATTCAGGATCGAACCCGATCGCTCTCGGATCATCTGTTTGTAAAAGGGCTTGGTGACCGCAAAAAGGCTGTTTACATTTGTATCGACGACCCAATCCCACGATTTGTCGGTCGTCGTCGCAAAATTGTCTCCCTTATTCACCGCGGCATTGTTGACAAGCACGTTTATCGGCCCCCAGGCATCCTTGATCTCGCGTGCGATATGCTTCATTCCATAACGGTCGGTCACCGAAACCTTGTAGCTTAGGGCACGACGCCCATGAGCTTCGATCTTGGCCCTGACCTCGTCGGCGAGAGCGTCGCTGGAATGATAGTTGAAGGCAACGTCCGCACCTTCCCGGGCGAAAACTTCACATATCGCGGCACCGATCCCTCGCGTCCCGCCTGAGACGAACGCACGTTTTCCTTCCAATAGTAAGCTCAAAATTAAGTTCTCCGAGTTAGATAAGGACTAAGAACCCAAATCAAGAGGTTAAATAAATCGTGGTTACCTGACAAGTTGCCGAATCGAAAAATGCTGCGTCAGGCAGCCGCACGTGACGACGTGAACGGGTGCGGCAGAAGTGCGTTTATCTCTTTGATGATCTGTTCGGTCGAATTTGGCATGGTCATCCCGACCGTGGCGGCCTTCATCCGCGAGTATTCGTTGTTGTCAGCAAGCAGATTTTGAATGGTCGGTACTATGTCTGTGCTCTTCTTAAGCAAAATGCCGGCACCGCGACGCTCAAGCAGTTCAGACGTACCGGCTTCCTGCGGCATTGGCGGCGTTGTCACATCGGCAATTATCGGCAGCCGGCAAGCGAGAGCTTCAAACGTGGTCAACCCGCCGAGCTTTGAGACCATTATGTTGGCAGAATGCATCAATTTCTCGATCTCATCGGAGTAACCGATGACTTTGACCGGGAATTTTGCGGTTTTAGCGAGCTGCTCCGCCTCGAGCCTTAATTCCTCATTCTTTCCAGCCAAAAAGATAGCTTGTACATCGAGTTCGCCCCGGACGAGTTCGCGAAAGATCTGCGGTATATTACCGCCGCCCACCCAACCCGCATTCACGAAGACCGTGAACTTGTCCGGGTCGAGGCCGTAGACACGACGGGCGTCCTGGGCGTCTTTTTCGTCGACCTCGCGAAACTTCGGGTTGACCGGCATACCCGAAACCTTGATCTTCGAAGGCGATATACCGTAATCGATAAGCTGATCGCGGGCGTCGTCATTTGCTACGAGGTAGAGCGACACGTCTTCACATGCCCACCCCTTCCAAAACCCGTAACATGGATCAGTCACAACAGTTACAAGCGGAACCTGATCTGATAGATTAAGTTCCTTCAGGATCCTCGCGAAAATATGCTGGGTCAGTGGATGGACACTAACGACCACGTGCGGGCACCATTTTTCAAACTGGTCCCGAACGTAACCCATACATCGCTTGTGAAAGAACTCACGCGTTTCAGGCCTGATCTTGTTGACGAACCAATACAGGTATTTCATCCAGTGCTGGCGATTGCGCAGCATCCAGTTGTATAGATTTACCAATTTGTCGGTGACGTGGTGCGACTCCTCGACGGCCTTGATCACCCGCACGACCGACGAATCACCCTTCCAAAATTTCTCCAAACCGTCAGAGATCGCCGCGGCGGCGGAGCGATGCCCGCCGCCCGTGTCAGACGAAATAATAAGGATCTTTGGAGTGGTCTGAGGCATTCTTGAACGCTAAAGGTTAAGCTTTCATGGCCACTTCGCGTGCCGCCTCAAATCCGACAGACTTTGCGGCTTTCTTCATCTGCGACTCCAACTTCTTGATCTTGACCAGATGGCCCGCGTTGAATGGCAGCGAAGGATAAAAGCAATTCGATTCGTGGGTGCAGAAACATCCGTTTCCGGCCTCTTTGCGACGTTCGGCCATAAGGTCGGTCTTCCATGCCGCCTGGAAATCCCAATCGTAATCGCGAAGGTTCAGGACATCTTCTTTATTTTCGCAGGACGAAAGAGCACCGTGATCATAAATGACCGCACCCGCGCTTCCCGCGTAGCAGGTCAGCTGGGCCTTGTTCTCTTCCTTGGTCTTGGCGATCAGGTCGTGCATATAAATATCTACCGCCGCCTTGAAGAAACCGGAATCACCGCCATAATTATTCTTGAGCGCCGCACTCTTGGTATCCTCGAGGATCATTTGCGACAGCTGCTGATAACGCTTGTGGTCAAACTCGAGTTCGATCGGGTCGTTTGACGGTGGGCGGATGTAATTGATATTGACCTTGTCCGGCTTGAGGTCGTATTTCAGAAAGTCGTACCAGTCGAAGATGGTCTCTTCATTAGAGTGCATAACGCAAGTACATGTTTGAATATCAAGGCGCGGATATTGCTCCTTTTTCATTTGCTGCAGCGTGCGTGCCGTGTGGATAGCCTTATCCCAGCTCCCCTCTTTGCGGCGGATCTTTTCGTGAGCTTCCTTCATTCCGTCGATCCCGAGGGCAACACTAACATTTAAATTGGGACACTCATCCATGATCTGGGCGACATCCGGAAAGATCCTCGGATGGATCTGGCCGTTCGACATCAGGTACACCGAATCGAGTTTGTTGTTTTCATAGAACGCCCGGACGATCTGAGGCAGATCTTTCCGGGTGAACGGTTCACCGCCGGCAAGCACAAGCACGCCAAGATTTCCGCCGAGAGTTTCGGAGATCTTTTCGATCTCGTGCGTTTTCATCTGCAGCTTTTTACGCGGGCGGTCATCGAGTTCGTCCGTAAAAAAGCAATGTGTACATCGCATATCACAGACGCTCGTCACCAAAATGTTGAGAAATACGGGCGAGATCGGTTTTCCGACCAATATACTCGCGTATCGCTTAAAGATCTCTTTTGTTGCAAAATCCATTTTATAAACCTCTACGGGCCGGTCGCCGGCGTCCTTTTCGCTCACACACCGCCACCTTATAATTTACGCTAATACGGCACTTTCGGCAACATTCACCCAACGCCCTACGGTTAGCATCGATTGGATGATTCCGGACATTGTTTGGTTACCCGTTTGATTATCTGCGGCTCTATGTGATGAACTTATCGTTTCGCCATTTATGGCTGTGATAGGATTTAGTTATGTTTCGACGCGTTTATCTCGACAACAGTGCTTCGACGGCTGCCGACCCCGCTGTCGTTGAGGCGATGCTCCCCTATTTTTCCGAGGTTTATGGGAATGCGTCGAGCATTCACTTTCAAGGTCAAAAAGCTCGAGCGGCGCTAGACAAAGCTCGTCATCAGGTTGCTGAGTTGATCAACGCACGTCCGAACGAGGTCATTTTCACCTCCGGCGGCACCGAATCGAACAACCTGGCGATCCGCGGTCTGGCCGAAGCGAATGAAAAGCATGGAAGGCATATCATCACCTCGGCATTCGAGCATTCAGCGGTAAAAAATGTTTGTGAAGATCTCGAAAGACGCGGATACAGCGTCACGCGGCTGCCCGTTTATGAAGACGGCGTGGTCAGGGTCGATGACCTTCGAAGGGCTATCAGCGACGAAACCGTACTGATAACGATAATGATGGCGAATAACGAGATCGGCACTATTCAGCCTGTCGAAGAGATCGGCCGGATCGTCCGTGGAATTCGCGATGCCGGTCAAAAGATCTGGTTTCACACGGACGCGATACAGGCGGCCGGCAAGGTACCGATCGATGTCGAAGCGATCGGTTGCGACCTGCTTTCGATCTCCGCCCACAAGATATATTCACCGAAAGGCTCCGGGGCACTTTACGTTCGCCGCGGCACAAGGCTCCACGCTCAAAATATCGGCGGCCGGCAGGAGCGTGGCCTGCGGGCCGG
>CALDGX010000125.1 GCA_937941715.1 uncultured Chloracidobacterium sp.
CCGGCGGAAAATCGGATGCCAATCTTGCTTCGAGGTCGGCAAGACTGCTTTCGGCTTCCGAATCCGATTCTGCGATTTGGCTCGTTTCGGCCTTGTCTTCGACGGCAGGCTCGATAGCGTTTTCCGCCAAAGCCGCACCGCAGCTGTAGCAAAACTGTGTTTCGGGCCTGATCTCAGCACCGCATTTCGGGCAACCCGTCTTTTTCTTAGAAGTTCCGGCCATCGTTTTCAACAAGGTCCGCAAGTTACATCAAGACAAAAATTCCCTTTTCATTACCCAGATCGCGGGCCGACGGTGTCAGGATCGATCTTTTCGTGATAAAGATCTTAGCCCCGGCGGCAACGGCACGACGAACATCGTCTTCGCTGACAAAATCGACCGGTTCCGGCGGCCTTTCGGCGGCGGGCGGCGGTTCCGGGATCAGATGATGCAAGACCGTTTTGACCGGCGACTCTGATTCACGCTTCGGCTCAGCGACCTGCTCAGCAGACGGAACCGGTTGGCGTCCCTGCAAAAATCCGTCGACCAATGCAGCAATGTCCTGACGGCTGATGGTCCGCTTCGGAGCCGGAGACTGAGACACCGGCTTGACTGACTCACGCGGAGAATTGATCGGCTTCGATTCAAACGCCACCCGCTTGACGTCCATAAGATGGATCGGCGAAACATTGTCGGACGTGACGTTGCCGCCCCACGAACCGCAACCCAGTGTCATTGACGGCGAAAGGTCGGTCGAGAATCCGATGGCTCCGTGAGTGGTTGGAGAATTAATAACGATCCTGGATGCAGGCATCTGCTCACCGTATCGTACAGCGGCAGCCCTGTTCTGGGTATGCATTCCGGCCGTGTGGCCCATTCCACCGAACTGTAAGATCTCACGGCAGCGGGCCGCTCCCTGCTCGACACCGTCAACAACAAAAAACGCCAGCGTCGGCGATAGTTTCTCGACCGACCATGGAAAATCTCGCCCGACACCGCCGCAGTCAGCGATCAGGCAACGTGTCCCATCCGGAACCGAGATCCCGGCAAGTTCGGCAATATGTGTGGCCGAACGACCTACTATCGCGGCGTTCAGCGTCCTCTGCGGCGTCAAAAGTACTTTACCGACAGCGTCGGCCTGCTCCGGGTCAAGGAAATATCCGCCCTGAGCCTTGAATTGCTGACGGACGGCCGCCTCGACCGGAGCATCAACCACCACCGATTGTTCCGACGCGCAAATCGTCCCGTTATCAAAACAAGTACCGGTCAGAATGTCCGCGACAGCCTTTTCGATATTCGCCGTCCGCTCGATAAACGCCGGCACATTTCCCGGGCCAACGCCGAATGCCGGCTTCCCTGATGAATATGCCGCCCTGACGAGCCCGGTGCCGCCGGTCGCGAGAATCACCGCGGTGTTCTTATGCCGCATCAACGCCTCGGTCCCTTCAAGCGAAGAGACAGTCAGGCATTTTACCGCGTCAGCCGGCAGACCGAGTTTGACGCCCTCGTCGCGCATCAATCGCGCCGTTTCGGCAATGCATTTTGCGGCCGACGGATGCGGAGACAGGACGATCGTATTGCGGGATTTGATGGCGATGATTATCTTGAAGATCGCCGTTGAGGTCGGGTTAGTCGATGGGATGATCGCCGCGACGACACCGCGGGGGCTGGCTATCTCGACGATGTTCTGCGAATCAGAAATGACACCGACCGTCTTGAGTCCGCGGAAATGGTTCCAAACCACCTCGGCTGCAAACCTGTTCTTTTCACGTTTGTCGTCGGCTTTGCCAAAACCCGTTTCCTCTTGGGCCATTTGCCCGAGCCGGGCGGCGTTCGCAAGGGCGACACGCGACATCGCGTCACAGATCGCGTCGATCTTTGCCTGGTCAAAGGTCGAAACGATATCAAATGCCTGCCGAGCGGCATCTACCGCATCGCGGGCCTCCTGCTGTGCAACTAGGTCCTTGTCACCCATTTACTTGCGGGCCAAAACGAACGCTCCGGCGGCCCGTCCGCTATCCGAACAGAACCACCGGCTCGATCTCGGCATAACTATTTTGTCTTGGTCTTGGAACTGTCGGCTGCCGACCCGGAACCGGAGCCGCCGGACCCAAGCTGCCGTCCGCCTCCTCCCTGAAGGGCCTTTTCATCGGGGCTCAAGCCGACCTTGCCGCCTTTGGGCAGCACTCGCTCGACCTCCTGGTGCGGCCGCGGTATCACGTGAACGCTGATCAATTCCCCGACGCGACGCGCCGCCGCTGCCCCGGCATCGGTCGCTGCCTTAACGGCCCCGACGTCGCCTCTGACAAAGATGGTCACATAACCGGCACCGATATACTCTTTGCCGACCAACTGGACATTTGCGGCCTTGACCATCGCGTCGGCCGCTTCGACGGCACCAACAAAACCTTTGGTTTCGACCATTCCGAGAGCTTCTAAACTCATTGATTATTCCTCGCTATTCTGTCTGCAAATTGGATTCTAATATACCACCTTACAATTGCCAAAAGCTAACACGCCGGATCGCTTTATTCAACCGCAGATAACGGCATAAAACCCGACCGAAACGATTGACATCATTAGTATAAGAGCGATATATTTCAGGTTAAGTTCACGATTTAGATCGAAGAGATTCGACCGTCCGTTCACAATCGAAATGTCATTAACTCTAGGCGAAAAGTTGCGGCAGGCCCGCGAAGAAAGAGGTATATCTATAAGCGAGGTCGCCGAACAGACCCGTATCTCCGCTCATTACCTGGAGTCGATCGAAAATGACGACTACCGTCCGCTACCCGGCGGCATTTTTAATAAGGGATTCGTCAAATCCTACGCTAAATTCATCGACATTGATGAGCAGGAGGCCTTGCAGGACTATGCACGGCTGATCGCGGCTAATGACAGTGGGAACGACGGCGAGTTAAAGGTTTACAAGCCTGAGGTATTGACCGATGACCGCAGCGTCGGCTCGATGATCCCGACGGTTATCGTGGCCGTGATCATTCTGGGACTAATGACGGTCGGCGTGCTTTACCTTGTCGATTATTTGCGGAATCGGCCGGACAAGCCTCCAGTGGCGGCCGGCAACACAAATTCAAATTCGGCGGTCAGCGCTCCGGATGGTAACGAGGCCGACAAGCCGAAAGCACCTGAGTTCGCAACGGCGAAATTTGAGTTCGCGGCGTTAAATCAGCCGGTTCGGGTCCTGGTAACCAGCGATGGCGTCAAAACCGATAAATCGGTCGCCGCTGATGCCCCGCTTATTTTTCAACCGAAAGAGAGTATCAATTTCAACTACAATCGGTGGAACGCTCAGGCAGTTAAACTGACGATCAACGGCAAGTCGATAGCCCTGCCGCCGACGCCGTTGGCTCCGTCGGACGGCGGACGGATACAATTTACGATCACTAAGGACAATTTTGCGAAGATCTGGGAGACCGGATCGATCAGCGGCGAGGTGACGGCACCGACGGGCGACGCTAACGCTAATTCGGCCGCCGCCAACGTCCCGGCAACGCCCGGACAAACTCCGCGGCCGACCCCCGCTGTGAAACCTACAGTTGCGGCGAATACAGCAGCTACGCCGGCCAACAAACCGCCGGCAACGCCCAAGCCGGCCGCCGCCAACAGGCCTGCGGCTACGTCCGGCCCGGCCAATCGGCCGCAATAGGTACGCGGTGAAGGCGAACTTGAAAATCTGAGACACGGTGTCCGCAATATAATTGCGGGCATTTTTATTTAAGAGCGATTGAAATGAATATTAAAGAGATCACCGAAGGGCTGACGTTTGACGACGTTCTGCTCGTTCCTGCTTATTCTGAGGTTCTGCCGAACGAGGTTGATACCCGAACGCGATTTTCGCGCAACATTAGTCTTAACATTCCGCTATGCTCTTCGGCGATGGATACGGTCACTGAAGCTAGCCTTGCGATCGCCATCGCTCAACAGGGCGGGATCGGCGTGATCCACAAGAATTATTCGATAAAACAACAGGCTGAGGAGGTCGATAAGGTCAAACGGAGCGAATCGGGCATGATCGTCGATCCGGTGACTATCGGGCATAATCGACTCGTCTCCGACGCCCTGTCAATAATGGAGCGTTACAAGATCAGCGGCGTTCCGGTGACCGATGACGCGGGGTTGCTGGTCGGCATCATCACCAATCGCGACCTGCGATTTGAGACACGTTTCGATATTCCGGTGTCTGAGATCATGACCCCCCAACCGCTGGTGACCGTGCCGGTTGGCACGACGCTTGACGAAGCCAAGGTCAAACTCCAGAAACATCGCATCGAGAAGCTCTTGGTGGTCGATGAGAACGGGCACCTGAAAGGACTGATCACGGTAAAGGACATTCAAAAGGCGATCAATTTCCCGCTGGCCGCCAAGGACGAACTCGGCCGTCTGAGATGTGCCGGTGCTATCGGAGCGACCGGAGACTTTCTTGAACGGTCGACCGAGTTGGTGAATTCAAGAGTGGATGCGATCGTGATAGATACGGCCCATGGTCACAGTTCGAGGGTCTTGGGAGCAGTGAAGAGTGTCCGCAGCAAGTTCCCCGATCTCGAGATTGTCGCCGGTAATGTCGCGACGGCAGAGGCGACCAAAATGCTGATCGCGGCCGGCGTTGACGCCGTCAAGATCGGCATTGGGCCGGGCTCGATCTGCACGACGCGGGTCGTCACGGGTGCGGGCGTCCCGCAAATATCCGCTATCATTGAGTGTGTCGCGGCCGCCAAAGGTACCGGCGTCCCGATCATTGCAGATGGTGGAGTCAAGTTCTCAGGCGATGTCGCAAAGGCGATCGCCGCCGGAGCCGATTCGGTAATGATCGGGTCGCTCTTCGCCGGAACCGAGGAAGCACCGGGCGAGGTCATTCTGTTTCAGGGCCGAAATTTCAAATCCTATCGCGGCATGGGTTCGATCGGAGCGATGAAAAAGGGTTCCAGTGACCGTTATGCCCAGGAAGGTACGGTTTCGGATGCCAAGTATGTTCCCGAGGGTATCGAAGGACGAGTTGCTTACAAAGGCTCGGTGGCAGATATGGTGACCCAATTGGTCGGCGGACTTCGTTCCGGAATGGGTTATACCGGCTGCCGATCGATCGAGGAACTTCAGACCAAAGCCCAATTTGTCCGCATAACGTCGGCGGGGCTTCGTGAGTCACACGTCCACGACGTCATCATTACAAAAGAAGCGCCGAACTACCGGAGCGAGTCCTGATCATTTCAGCTGATCGGCAACTTCCGACCACTCGTCATAAAGGGCCTGGATGCGGCCCTCAATTGCCGTCAGTTTGGCGGTCGATTCCGACAGCCTGCCGTAATCAGCCGCTACCTCGGGTAATGCGATCTCGGCCGTGAGTTTCGACGCCTGGGATTCGAGCGACGGGATCTCTGCTTCTATCTCCCTGACACGTTTTTCCAACTGGTTCCGTTGATTCTTTGAAAGCTCGGAGGCGTTTGCCGAATCCGGAGCTGCCGGGTGATTTCGAACAGTTTCGGCCGGCTTTGACTGTGTTAGCTGAGGCTCCAGGCTCTGTTTCCAGTCGTGAAACTCCGTGTAATTACCCGCAAAATCGAGGACGCTGCCGTCGGGCTCGAAGCTTAACATCTGACTGGCGATCTTATCCAAAAAGAAACGGTCATGGCTTACGACAATGATGGTGCCGTCGTACTCCTCGAGAGCGTTCTCCAGCGATTCCCGCGAGGGGATATCCAGATGGTTGGTCGGCTCATCGAGGATCAAGACGTTTTTCTGCGAGTAAATGAGTTTTGCGAGTGCGAGCCTTCCCTTCTCTCCGCCGGAAAGTGCTGAGACCGGCTTGAAAACATCCTCACCCATAAAAAGGAATTTTGCCAGAAAACCGCGAAGTGTATTGTTATCCGCCATCGG
>CALDGX010000126.1 GCA_937941715.1 uncultured Chloracidobacterium sp.
GTGAGATCGGCTGCCCTACGTTAGTCGAAACCCCGGGAACAATCGCGAGTTTGTCTCTAATTGCCGCAAGAATTTCGTCCCGTGACCGGTCGGATTTCTTCAGATCAACGTCGATCTCGGTATAGTGAACGCCTTCGGCGTGTTCGTCGAGTTCAGCCCTTCCCGTCCGGCGCCCCGTAGAAATAACCTCAGGAACCTCTAACAGTAATTTCTCGGAAATTTGGCCGATGCGGTTAGATTCCGCCAGAGACGTCCCGGGCTGGGCCTGGACATTGACCGTGAGCGTTCCCTCATTGAAGTCAGGCAAAAACGATGTGCCAACAAATGGCAAAGTAGCCATCGTCAGAATGAATACAACGGCTGCCCCGACGATAACTTTATATGGATGACGAAGCGTCCAGTGAAGAAGCCGACTGTCGTATTTTTTCAACCAGCGAACTAGGAAGCTGTCCTGATGTTCGTCCGCCGATGGAGAGCGAAAACGCCGCCACATTTTCGAAAAAATGGAAGGCTTGTCGTCTGCTTCCTGTTCGATCTCAGTCGGATCACTTACTTTCTTAACGTCCCTTCGCTTAAACATTTGCGGCAGAAGATAAGACGCCAGGACGGGCGTGACGGTCAAACTTACGACTAGGGATGCTACGAGTGCAGTAATATATGCGAGCCCGAGCGGCGCAAGTAATCGGCCCTCAACGCCGGAGAGGGCGAACAGCGGAATGAATACGAGGGCGACGATCACCGTCGCGTAAATGATCGACGAGCGCACCTCAAGCGATGCGTGATAGATCACCTCGAGAGATGGACGAGGATTTTCGAGGAGGCGGTTTTCGCCAAGTCGTCGGAAAATGTTCTCAATATCCACGATCGCATCATCGACCAGCTCGCCGATCGCAACCGCCAAACCGCCGAGGGTCATTGTATTTACCGAGATCCCAAACGCATAGAGGATAAGAAATGTAACGATGAACGAAAGTGGAATCGCCGTGAGTGTAATAAACGTGGTTCGGAAATTAAGCAAAAACAGGAACAATACAATCGCGACCAGAATCGCACCGTCACGCAATGCTTCGGTGACGTTGCCAATCGACGCGTTGATGAAGTTCGCTTGTCGAAAGAGATTAGGGTTGATCTCAACATCGGGTGGAAGCGTTTTTTGCAGTTCCCGCACCGCCTCGTCAACCTTTTCTGTCAGATCTTGAGTACTGGCACCGGGCTGTTTTTGAACTGAAACTATAACGGCGGGCTTTCCGTTCGTTCCTGCCTCGCCTCGCTTTATTTTGGCTCCAAACTGCACTTCAGCGACATCACCGAGACGAATCGGGGTGTTATTTCGGTAGGCAACTACGGTTTGTTTGAGTTCGTCGATTGAATAGAACCTGCCGAGGTTTCGAACAAGGTATTCTTGCGATTGAGCATCGACGAAGCCGCCGGTGGAATTAATGTTCGATTTTTCTAACGCGACTGAAACGTCTTCGATTGTGACACCAAATTGTCTAAGCTTTTCGGGTGATACAAGAGCCTGATACTGTTTCACGCCGCCGCCGATGGGGATGACCTGAGAAACACCGGTAATCGTCAACAGCCTGGGTCGAATTGTCCAGTCTGCCAAGGTCCTCAACGCTAACGGATCAGTCGTTCCGTCCTTGCTAGACACAGCGACCAGCATGATCTCGCCCATTATCGAGGAGATGGGAGCTAGAAACGGCGAGACTCCTCGCGGCAACTGTTCGCGGGCTTCTGTTATCTTTTCCGAAACCAACTGCCGGTTTCGATAAATATCCGTTCCCCATTCGAATTCTACGTAAACAATTGACAATCCGATGCCGCTCACTGAGCGAACCCGTGAAACGCCCGGCACACCGTTCATCACCGTCTCGATCGGATATGATACCTGTGTCTCGACTTCTTCGGGTGCTAAGCCATTAGCTTCGGTCAATACCGTGATCGTCGGTTTATTAAG
>CALDGX010000127.1 GCA_937941715.1 uncultured Chloracidobacterium sp.
TGCGCCATTTCGGCGAACGCTGCCTCGCCGATCTGTCGGCCCGGTCTTCGTTCGTAATACCCTCAGTAAACACCCACCGAAAACCCGCGTATGTGACCGAGGTCACAACGCTGCATATTCTTTCCACGTGATCGCGGGCCGAAGAATGGCAGACAGGATCAGGGCAGGCAGAATTGGGTCAGGCATTAGATCTTGCGGTGTTGAATGATCCCTCAGGGAAGATGGGGCCTGGCATACGATATTCGCCGTTAAAAAGACGGTCTCTTGAGGCATCAAGGTAGAATCGGTGTTGAAAGACAGGAATACGCTCGTTGACAGGTTTCGCCGCGATCACGCACGTCCGATCTGATCCGGTCGGCACCGGAGCACGGCGGCAGGCAGCCGGACAAAAGCCAGCTTCGTTTATTAAAAATGCGCGGCTCTCAGATCAGGTCTTATGAGTTAGTTCTTTGTCATCGGCGGCAACGAGGCGAAAGCCAAGTTTGTCGTCGCCGCAATAGACCTCGATGGTGCCCGAGCCGTCCATTTCGCCCTGAATAAGGGCTTCGGAAAGCTCGTCTTCGACGTATTTCTGCAATGCGCGTTTGAGCGGGCGGGCACCGTATTTGCGGTCGCCGCAGGTCTTTTGGATAAGCCACGCTTTGGCCTCGGGCGACAGTTCGATGGTCATGTTTCGTCCGCGAAGGATGCTGTCGAGCTTGCCGACCTGCAGGTCGACTATCTGCGAGAGGTCTTCGTCGCCGAGCTCGTCAAAGATGACGATCTCATCGAGACGATTGATAAACTCGGGGGCAAACGTCTGTTTGACCACCGCCATGACCTGTTCCTCGACCTGTTCGCGGGTGGCGGCGGCATCCGAGGTGCGAAATCCGAACGCCGCATTTTTTTGTATAAGCCGCGCGCCCAGATTTGAGGTCATGATAAAGATCGCGTGCTTGCAGTCGACCGCCTGACCGAGGGCGTCAGTCAAAACGCCGTCCTCAAAGACCTGGAGCATCACATTGAAAACGTCGGGGTGAGCCTTTTCGACCTCATCGAACAACACGACCGAGTACGGCGACCGGCGCAGCTTTTCCGTCAGCTGGCCGCCCTCTTCGTGGCCGACGTATCCCGGCGGCGACCCGATGAACTTTGACACCGAGTGCTTTTCCATAAACTCGCTCATATCGAACCGCACGAGTGCCCGCTCGGTCCCGAAAAGGTACTCGGCCAGCGTCCGTGCGACCTCGGTCTTGCCGACGCCCGTCGGCCCGAGGAATAGAAATGACCCGACCGGCCGGCTCGGGTTCTTGAGCCCGGCACGCGAGCGCCTGATCGCCCTCGCCAGTGCGGATATCGCCGGCCGTTGTGAAATGATGCGCTTCTGCAGGGCCGACTCGATATTGAGCAGCTTTTGGGCCTCTTCGGTCTTGATGGACGTGATCGGGATGCCCGTCCAGCGGGCGATCACATCCTCGACGTCGTCGCGGGTCACCTCGACCGCGTAAAACGAATCTTCGAGGGTGCGCAGCTCGTACGAGATCAGCTGGTCCTCATTGGCGGCAGCGCGCTTCCAGTTTTCGACCGTTTCTTTCCACGACGGCTCGCCGCGATTTTCCTGCTGGTGCCGCAGCTTGGCCCGTGCACCTGCCTCATCGAGAACGTCGATCGCCTTGTCCGGCAAAAACCGGTCAGAAATATAGCGATTCGACTGTTGAACGGCAGCGGCAAGAGCATCCTTGGTATAGCGTATCTGGTGAAACGCCTCGTATCTTTCGACAATGCCCTCGATGATCCGGAGCGCGTCCGACTCACTGGCGGGCTCGACCTTTACGGCCTGAAAGCGGCGTTCCAGTGCCCGGTCCTTTTCGATCGAACGCCGGTATTCGCCCGGCGTAGTCGCCCCGATACATTGGACCTCGCCGCGTGAAAGGGCGGGCTTGAGTATGTTGGCCGCGTCAAGCGTGCCCTCGGCCGAACCGGCACCGACCAGCGTGTGCAGTTCGTCGATAAAAACTATGTTCTCCTCGTTTTCGCGGAGCTCGGCCATTATCTTTTTGAGGCGTTCCTCAAACTGGCCGCGGTACTTGGTGCCGGCGACCACGAGCGAAAGATCGAGCGACAGGATCCGCTTTTTTTCGAGAAACGTCGGTACCTGCCGGTCGACGATGCGTTGAGCGAGCCCCTCGATGATTGCGGTCTTGCCGACGCCCGACTCACCGATCAGGACCGGATTGTTCTTTGTCCGGCGGCACAGAATCTCGATCAGGCGTTCGATCTCATTCTCGCGGCCGATCAGCGGATCGAGCCGGCCCTCGGAGGCCTCGTTGGTCAGATCGCGTGTAAATTCGGCAAGATTCGGCGTTTTGGACGGGTCCGGCCCGGCCGGTGTCGACGACAGCGGCAGGGCGCTCTGCCGCGACATCTCGTCACGCACGTCCTGCAGCCTCAGCCCGTAACCGAACAGTATCTCAGCCGCGATCGAACGCTCTTCGCGAACGAGTCCGAGCAGCAGATGCTCGGGCCCGATGTGGCGATTCTTGAGCTGGCGGCTTTCTTCGTTAGCGTAAAACAGTATCCGCTTGGTGACCGGCGACAGGTGCAGTTCGGCCGACTGCGGTATGCGATCGCGGAGCACGATCCGCTCCTCGACGTCACGCCGGATGGTATCAACGGTCAGCGCGCTTCGAAATGGAAAGAAACGCGACGAGATAGTCTTGTCCTCGCGCATCAATCCGAGCAGGATGTGCTCCGGGGCGATCACCTGAGATCCGTATTGCAGGGCTTCATAGCGAGCGAAGAAGATCACCCGCCGTGACCTCTCCGTATAACGTTCGAACATAAATTCCTATTCGCAGGCTTTTCGGTTAACGATATCAAGTATACCGAAATGCCAAAATTCACGCGCCGAATTATTAATTTTTTATTATTCCCGAGCTACCTTCTCTTAAATGCTGAAAAGCCGCGGAAATCCAGAATCAGGCAGCTGGAAATTGCCATTTATCGGATCACGGCTTGGCTCCGGCTTTTTCCCGGCCGGCAACGCGGATGAGTCTCGATGTAGAACGAGGAGCTAGCGGGCGGTAACCGCCGGGGTTCGTGTGGTTTTGGGGACGTCGAGCTCAAATTCATCCGGTTCGATCTCGCGGACGACCGCCTCGTCACGCTGCGTGATGCCACGCAGCACTTGTCCGGCCGGTGCGAGTTCGACCCGCGAGGTTATGACACGCGAAACGCGTTTCGGCAGGAATTTGGGAGCGATGCCGGCGATCGAATCTGCCAGAGCGACGATGTCGCCGCCGCCGGACCAATGTTCGCGAACGACTGACTCGTCGGTACGATTGACGAGCCGCAACAGAACGAGCGCGACCATATAGAGGTCATCGACCTGCCCGATGAACGGGAACACGTCCGGTATGAAATCGATCGGCGAGACGACATAAACTATCGCCGCGATGAACAACGCCTTTTCAGCCGTCGGAACGCGGACGTCCTTGAGCAGTCGTCCGAGCAGCATCACCATATTTGGCAAAAACATCAAAAAGCTGTGCAGCCGGCCTTTCAGTTCCGACTTTTCGCGGCGTTTCAGCTTGGATTTCGGCTCAATGCGCTTGCTCATAATTATGTACCGGCCCGTTGGTTTCCTTCAGTCTAAAAATAACCGCAGCTTTGTGCAAGTTTCGCTCGTTTTGGTTGTATGGTAAATTCGGTAGCGAGACCTATGATATTGCAGCAAATTCGCCAACGAGCCGCCGCCGACATTCAGCACATCGTCCTGCCTGAGGGCGAGGACGTGCGGACCGTCGAAGCAGCCGCCATCTGTGCCCGCGACCGCATAGCCAGGATCACCATCATCGGCAACGAAGAAAAGATACGCTCACTCGCGACCGGCGCCGGCGCCAATCTGAACGGCGTTAATATCCTCGACCATCGCCGCGACCATCATGAATTTGGCAAGATGGCCGAGCTTTATCATCAGATCCGCCGGTCCAAGGGCGTCACGCTTGAGGAGGCCGAACAGGCCGTCAAGGACCCGCTCTATTTCGGCAACCTATTGGTCCGCGAGGGCAAGGCCGACGGTTCTGTCGCCGGTGCGACGAACACGACTGCCCATACGGTCGCCGCCGCTCTCAGATGCATCGGAGTAAGGCCGGGATTTAAGATCGTATCGAGCTTTTTCCTGATGGTCGTGCCGGACAAGAAATTTGGAGCGAACGGGGCGATGATCTATGCCGATTGCGGCGTCGTCATCGACCCGGACGCCGGCGACCTCGCCGAGATCGCCATCGCCTCGGCCGACTCGTGCCGGGCATTGCTTAATACGGAACCGCGCGTGGCAATGCTGTCGTTTTCGACCAAGGGCAGTGCCAAGCATCAGCTTATCGACAAGGTTATCGAGGCGACCAAGACCGTAAAGATCCGCATGCCCGACCTTGCCGTCGACGGCGAACTCCAGGCGGACGCTGCACTCGTCCAGTCGGTCGCAAACTCAAAAGCACCCGGTTCGCAGGTCGCCGGCCGTGCCAACGTGCTCGTGTTCCCGGACCTCAACTCGGGGAACATCGCCTATAAGCTGACAGAACGCCTGACCGGCGGCACCGCCATCGGCCCGATCCTGCAGGGCCTCGACCGCCCCTGCAACGACCTCTCACGCGGCTGCAAGGCCGAAGATATCGTCGACGCCGTCGCTATTACGGCAGTACAGTCGCAGGCGAGAAAAAACGGTTAGTGCGGCGACCTCAGTTACACCTGATCACCGCCCTCCACGGATTTGTGCCGCCGTTGGGCCACCAGCTGCAGGTATAGCCGCCCGAGACGTTGATGCCGTCGGCCGCGATCTGGCCGCTATAATTACAGGTTCCGACACCGGCTTGGTCACGGCGGATCGTGACCTGACTGCCGGCGATACTGATCGACATTATCGCCCCTGCACGTTGGCCCGTCGGGCTCACCCAGATCGAGTCAAACACGCTGCTCATTCCGCGACGCATCCACTGGCCGGACCAACCATCTTCGGTCTCGTCCCACCGTACCCCGAGGCCGCATGCTCCCGAATTAACAGCCGAGGCCGAGGGCAGATACCCCTCGATTCGTACGAATGAATATCCGCTATTCAACGCTCCGGTCTCACCGGCCGACGTCGCGGTCGCAAAATAGTCAGACCTTGACGGTGCCCAGAAGTTTTTCAGCGGGACGGAATTCGGCTGCTGCGACGGATAGACGTAGCCCTCGACACGGACAAACTGATAATTCAACCGCGCCATTCCGGCCGTGTCCGTCGTCGTCGATGTGAAATAGTCGCCGTAGGACGAGTTGTACCAGAGGCTCAGCGGTATCGTTCCCATCGGCTGGCCGACAAATACATAGCCGCCCGCCTCTCCTATATATCGGTAACCCGCGGTGGCGGCGGCACGCATCGCGTCATCCGATGCGATGGTCAGGCTGTCGTGATGTTGGTCATTATAGTAAAGGTGCAATTTTCGCATGCTCAACTGCCCGCCCTGATCCGGATTGGGCGTAGGTGTCGGTACCGGCGTTTGTCGAACGATCGGTGTTGGCGTTGGCATTGGTGTTTGCTGGGGGCTCGGGCCGCGAACAGACGAGCAAACCGGATCGAACGCGTTGATAAGATTGACCATTATGTCTTTGGCATATTTTGACGCGAGAGCTCGGCTTTCATTCACAGCGTCCTGTCGCGGATCTAGTCCGGCCTCGCGCGGCGAATGCGTAGTAAGTTGAGTGTTGACCTTGATAGTGCCGCAAGCCCTCAGTACCGCCACCGCTGCATAACCAACATAACGAGCTCCGCCCAGCGACGAATCGCCGCGGCTTCCGCTGCTGCCAGAAGAATTACACGACGCCGATCCGAACG
Organism: uncultured Chloracidobacterium sp.; assembly: GCA_937941715.1. Lineage (GTDB taxonomy): Bacteria > Acidobacteriota > Blastocatellia > Pyrinomonadales > Pyrinomonadaceae > OLB17. The sequence goes on from CALDGX010000127.1 coordinate 5,852, forward strand.
CCGGCTGACCACTGTCGATCGGGTGCATCGAACATTTGCTGATCTCATTTCTCCGCAAAAATTCGGAGTCAAGGCTTGCCGGCGGGATAACAAAAAGCCAAACGTTGTCATCGTTAAGGTCGATCGTCCACGACGCCCAAAACCCGACCCTCGACGTTGGTTGCGTCGTTATCGGAGCAGCAGGAACATTGTCAGCAGTGTATCGAAAATCAAGCGGCGAAAATGCCGCATTCTGCGATTGACTTCCTTGGTAAAATGGCATTCCTGTGATCGAGTTTTGCACTGAGCCGGACATTCGTGTCGCGAAATCCGCAAATGAAATGGTGTTAACCCGCCAATTTGGCTGCACCTGGGCGTATGTCAGAGCGGACATACAAATAAGAGACACACCAATTGCGAATGTGAGATTCATAAAACGGCGCAGTTTCATATCGTTCCTCCAAAAAACGGATGTTGAAAAATGAGAGTTTGGGCACCCCGTCGGGAGTGATCTGGATGGGTCGTTGATCGTGTAATTGCTCTCTTATATAACAACAACGCTCCGAAAACAACTTTTTTCTTTTCCCCCATCGGGAACGACGCAATACTCGATAGGCCTTTTGACACCGGGTTTCTGATATTCTACTCACGATCAGCGATATGAACCGCAGCGACAATCCCTTAAAGCGTTTCCTGAATCGGCTCGGGCCGGGGTTGATCACGGGTGCTTCGGATGACGACCCGTCCGGGATCGGGACGTATTCGCAGGCCGGTGCGGCCCTCGGGTTCGCGACTTTGTGGACGGCGATCGTGACGCTTCCGCTGATGGTGGTTGTGCAGCACATCTGTGCCAAGATCGGAATGGTCTCGGGCCGCGGGCTTGCGGGTGTGCTCCACCGATATTATCCACGCTGGCTGCTGTATCCCGCGGTGGTCGGCCTCGTGGTCGCAAATACGATCAACGCCGGTGCCGACATCTCGGCCATTTCGGCGGCGGTCAATATGTTCGTGCCCATCCCGATCTCGGTGATGGTCGTGCCGATCGCGTTGGCGATAGTGATGCTGCAGGTTTGGGGTTCGTACCGGCTGATCGTGAAGGTCTTTAAGTGGCTGACGATGTCGCTGTTCGCGTACGTCATCGCGGCCTTTCTGGCTAAGCCGGATTGGTACGAGGTCGCACGGGCGACGTTCATGCCGCAGGTCCGATTTACAAGCGAATATGTCACGACCCTCGTCGCGATCCTCGGTACGACCATCTCGCCATACCTTTTCTTTTGGGAGGCAAGCGAGGAGGTCGAAGAGGAAAAAAGCGAGGGCCGGGCAAGGCTGACGCAGCGGCTCGGTGCGACCGATGACGAGATCAGGCGCGAAAAGGTCGATACCGTCGTCGGTATGCTGTTCTGTAATGTGGTCTTTTACTTTGTGATACTTGCCGCCGGAGCGACGCTGCACGTGTCGGGCAAGACCGATATCCAGTCGGCGACCGACGCTGCCCAGGCTCTGAGGCCGTTGGCGGGCAGCCTCGCGACCGTGCTGTTTGCCATCGGGCTGATCGGGGCCGGTTTGCTGGCCGTGCCGGTCCTGACCGGGTCGGCGGCGTACGCGGTGGCCGAGACGTTCGGCTGGCCTTCCGGCCTCGACGAAAAGCCGCGTCACGCCAAAAAATTCTACGCCGTCATCGCCGCATCGACACTCGTCGGCGTCGCCATCGATTTTCTCGGCATCAACCCGATCAAGGCCCTATTCTGGACCGCTGTTATCAACGGCGTCGTCGCTCCGCCGCTGTTGGTCGTCGTAATGCTGGTCGCCAACAACAAACGCGTCATGGGCTCACGCACAAACGGGCCGGTCACCAATATCGTCGGCTGGTTGGCCGCCGCCGTGATGTTTGCCGCGGCAATCGCGATGTTCGTGCTGTGGGGCAGTTAATTGGCCGCCCCAAATTTCTCCTCATATCGGCTAGCCTTTAAGAACGCCTCAAAATCCTTGATCTCAAGTATGTCTCGGACCGCCTGCTTCTTGTCGGCCGCGTTCTTGTAATACGCCTCGGCGATCTTGTAGCCCATATAGTAACCGAGATCGGCCGGCCGATCCTTGATGTCATTGCCGTTGTAAAGCCACAGCGACCTGTCATTTGTCGCCATTGACCGTTTGAACTCGATCCATAATTCGCGTTCTCTTGGGTTGCCGTAATCGTGCAGGTGCCCGTTGATGTGTTTACCGGCGATAAGTTCGGCGATGAAGTCGGCACTGCCTTCGCCAATGACCGATCCGAGCAGTGCTCTCTCGCCGGCGGGATATTTTTGCTGATAATGTATCAGCTCGTGGGCGACGATATACGGTATCTCGTCGATCGGCTTCAGAACCTTTTTGTGCCAATCCGTGAGTTCGTCGGTCGGCGTGTTGGGCGTCATTCCGTACATATCGACGCCGATCAGCAGCGCATTTTCGGTGTACGTCCCGCCCGAGTTCATCTTACCGATCATCAGATAGACATCCGGAAAAACGGCATCCGGGTATATGCTCTTCAGTTTTCGAAACGCCGCCCGCATCGGTTCCTGAAAGCCTGCCGCCTTGAGCGAAGTTTCACGCAGTGACGCATAGTACTTCGGCCGGGCCTCGATGACCTCGACGAGCCCGCAAGCCGACCCGATACGCGTCGTTGTAAAGTCCTTTAGTCCGATACTGCCTTTGCGAATATACTCGTCGCGAAAGACGTTGATATTGTTATCCGGCCGGGCCTTATCATAGGCTTTCCAGAAAAGATCGATGTCCGAAGACACGACCTTCACCTTCTCGGGATCAGTATTGAGTGATCTTACGCCCGACTGCTGAGCAGCGGCAGGCAGGCCGCCCACCATAACGATAATAGACAAAATGAACAATAAACAGATCGATCTCATTAAACGCCTCCAAGAACTTAAATAATATGTCCTAACTACAAAGGCGTAAATATATCTGAAAAAGTATCTACTTTGTGATCTGTTTTCGTTTGCGAAGGTCGAACATATCGCCGGCCTTTAGGAAATAGACGGCCATGCCGCCCTTCACCTTTTTGGTATCCACGAACATTACGTGGGTCGGGCCGACGACCTCAAGTTTGCGGTTATCAGTGATCATAACGGCCATATCCTCGTCGATTCCGATTCCGAGCACGCCGGGACGGACCATCATCAAGCCAAAGAGCCGGTTATGCCGCTGGCGCACCAAAAAGTGCTGGTCAAAAATAATGTCAGAGACCAGCCCGAGCCCGGTGCGCACGCCGACTTTTGCACCATCGAGTTTCTTGAGGTCAGCCTCGCCGGTCATCATCGGGTCAGACATCACGGCCGCCCCGGCACTCGTTCCGCTCATGACGACGCCCGCGGCATAGCGTTCGCGGATCAGTTTGAGCAGATCCTCGTCCTTGAGTACGTCCATGATGCGGTTTTGGTCACCGCCGGTGAAAAATACGCCGGTGGCGGACGCGATCTGGGTCAGAAATCGCTTACGCGACTCGGCGTCGAGCGGCTTCGCGGGCGAAGCCTCGACCGACGCGGGCTTGTAGTCGGTAATACTGTCATTGAGCGCCATAAAACTCGCGTCGGGCTCGCCGCTGGCCCACGTGATCACGAGTATCCTGGCCTTTTCGCCGCCGGCCCATTCGACAAAACGCTTCATCGCCTCGGCCGGACGTTTGCCGCCGCCGATGACGATCAAACGCTGCTGCCCAAACATCGGCAACGCCATCATGGCGATCACGAACGCGGCAGCAAGACTCGTCTTTCTAGTCAGCATTCTTTGCGGAAATTTCATTATATTTTGCGAGACATTGAGGACAGAGGCAATCGACAAATGACCTGCCGATCAACGCTGCGGCCGTCGGTGCGAGTTTGATCGCTGAGCACCAACAGCTTTCGGCATCGGCGCCGCAGCCGAACCTTGTGCCGCACGACTCGCATTTCTTTGGTGAGCCGGCAGCCGTTCGGCCGCCTGAGATCAGAGCTTCCCTTTCCATCAAAATCGTCTATTTGCCGTGCCAGCGTCGAAACGCGACGACCGCATTCAAGCCGCCGAAGGCGAACGAATTGGATATCGCGGCTTCGACCGTCGCCGGCCGTGCCTCATTCGGGATAACGTCGAGGGCACATTCCGGGTCGGCCTCATTAAAGTTGGCGGTCGGGGGCAGCACCTCTTTATGGATAGCCAGGATCGTCGCCGCCGATTCGATCGCACCGGCGGCACCGAGAGCATGGCCGTGCATCGATTTGGTCGAACTCACCGCCAACGAATCGGTGTGAGCCCCGAATACCGTCCGGATGGCGTCAGACTCCATCGCGTCGTTGGCCTGCGTTGCCGTTCCGTGAGCATTGACGTACCCGACGTCCTCCGGTGCGATCCCGCCATCGGCGAGTGCACTGCGCATCGCTTTAGCTGCGCCGTTCGACAATGGCATCGTCAGGTGATGTGCATCGGCAGACATGCCGAAGCCAGCGACCTCGGCGTATATTCTAGCTCCGCGTGCCTGTGCCGATTCGAGCGATTCCATGACGAACATCGCCGCACCTTCACCCAGGATCATGCCGCCGCGGTCGCGTGAGAACGGCCGGCAGGTGTCCTGTGAAACGACACGCATCGTTTCCCACGCTTTCAGGTTGCCGAAACAGAGCGGGGCTTCGCTGCCGCCGGTGATCGCGAGGTCGATAGTGCCTTGCCGGATCAGCCAAAATGCCTGGCCGATCGCGTGATTGGCTGACGAACAAGCGGTCGAGGTGGTAAACGTTGCACCCGTCAGCCCGAATTCCATCGAGATATGACTGGCGGCGGCGTTGCTCATAGCCCGCGGGATGGCTATCGGCTGGTGACGTTGTTTGCCCTCCGCGTAGAGCCTGTAAAACATCTCGTCCTCGGTCATTTTCCCACCGAGGCACGATCCTGTGATCACACCGCCGCGATCGCGAAGTTCGTCGTCAAATTCGATCCCGGAATCAATGACTGCCTCGCGGGCGGCGACGATACCGTACTGAGCGAACGGGTCGAGCCAAAGCAGCGATTTTTCATCAAAGTGGTCCTCGCCGCGAAAACCGCGGACCTCGGCAACGTTTTGGAACCGCAGCGATGTGCCGTCCACCTTGGTCATCGGCCCGATGCCCGACCGGCACTCGGCCAGTGAATCCCAAAACGAAGCGGCGTCATTTCCGATCGGGGAAACGACGCCAAGACCCGTGATCACAACTCGTTTCATCGTTATTCCTTTGCGGCGGCCGGATTCGGCGGCATTTTGGTCTGCTCGTCCGGGTTGGCCAGGAGATACTCTATGCCCTCGACCACCTCGGCGACACTTTTCATCGACTGAACCTTGTCATCGGGAACCATAATGTCAAATTCCTCTTCCAACTCGAAGATCAGGTTTAGTCCGTCGAGCGAATCGAGCCCAAGGTCGTCAAAGGTCGTCTCCATCGTAATCTCGTCGGGCGACATCTTCTTAAATGTGGCAAAAACTCGGCGAACCCTTTCGGAAACGGTTTCTTCTGACTCTGACATAGCAAATTCCTCTGGTTGATCAATTATTGGCGATAGGCCTGAACAGCTATAGAGTGTAATGGATTTGAAGATTTCCTTCCACTGCCCGCAAGGTGCACGGCGGCCCGTCCGCTTATTAGTAGAGCGGAGCCTCGCCGGGCGGACGCGTTTTCCATCGCTTATGTATCCATAGCCACTCTTGCGGATATTCGCGGATCACCTTTTCGATCTCTTCGGTGATCGCGGTAGTTAAGATCAGGATGTCCTGATGCCGGTCGCCGGTGTTGGGCGGTTCGATCACCCGGCCGTGGACGAGGCGATACATCCGCCGGCCCTTGTCCCACACGCAGAATGTCGGGAATATCAGTGCGTTTGACCTCGCGGCGATCATCGCCGGGCCGATCGACGTACACGCCGGAACCCCGAAGAAGGGGACGAAAATACCCTCTTTCGGATGTACATTGACATCCGCGAGTATCCCGAGGCCGCCGCCTCCCGCGAGTATCTTTATCGCCAGCATCGCAGAGTTGTTCTTATCGATCGGCACATTGCCGAATCGCGACCTTATCTTTGCGGTCATCTCGTCGATCAGCGGATTGTCGAGCGGCCGGGCCAGATACGATATCGGTTGGTGGACCGCGGCAAAGCCCATCACCATCAATTCCCAATTGCCGAAATGGCCGGTCACCATCATCACGCCGCGGCCCTCGGCGTCGTGCCGGTCATAGACTCCCTGGGCGGTCTCATCGAGCTTGAGGTCGATGATGCGTGCCAGACTCTCGGGCGTGGACTTGTGAAACTGGCTCATTTCGCCGAGCACTCGTCCGAGGTTGTCAAAGGTCCCTTTGAGTATCTCGCGGCGTTCGGCCAGGGTCTTGTCGGGAAAGGCGATCTCGAGATTTCGCATTCCCGTTCGCCGTAGTCCGCCGATCAGGTAAAACCCGATCCGGAGAAACACGAAACATAACGCCAGGCACAACCGCCTCGGCAGCAACCCGAGCGCGATGAACGCTGTCCGGACCGCGGCGTATTCCGCCTTGATTTGAAAGCTGCTTTTTTTCGCCATTGGTCACCGAAAACAAGTTAACACTTTAGAGGCATTACCCGACAATTTCAACGCGCCGGGCGGGAGTGTTAAACCTTACAAAACTCTTACAATTGCCGCGATCAAAAGCTGTTAGGGTATTTCTATGGCGCAATTTGTGCCGCGATCATTCAACCGCAAAGAGGGTTAACAAATAGTGAAGAACGTAATAGATTTTGAACCATCACGTAAGGGCAAATACAACTGGAATACGATATTTTTCGTCGCGACATTTCACCTCGCCGCGATCGGGGCTTTGTTTACATTCAGCTGGGCCAATCTCACGGCGGCTTTTGTCGTCTGGTGGTTCGCCAATAGCTGGGGCGTTGGCATCGGTTACCACCGCCTGCTTTCGCACCGCGGATTTACGGCCTCAAAATGGATGGTCCGATTTCTGGCGACGCTGGCGACGCTCGGGCTCCAGTCGGGCCCGATCTCGTGGACGACGACCCACCGCCTGCACCACGCCTTTACCGATCAGGAACGTGATCCGCACAGCCCGCGAAAGGGCGTTTGGTGGTCACACATGGGCTGGATATTTCAGGGAACTGCCCAGAATCAGCCGCTGTCAGTGCGTCAGCGCTATTCACCCGACCTGATGAAGGACCCGTATCTCGTCTTTATCGACAAATATTACTGGGTCACTTCGCTGATACTCGGGGCCGGCCTTTTGGCGATCGGCGGCTGGACGATGGTGCTCTGGGCGGTCGTACTGCGGGTGACCGTCAGTTGGCACTTTACCTGGATGGTCAATTCGGCGACGCACCTGTGGGGTTACCGCCGGTTCGAAACGCGTGACGATTCGCGAAACAACATCCTCGTCGCTGCCGTCACGTTTGGCGAGGGTTGGCACAATAACCACCATACCTACGCACGTTCGGCCAAGCACGGCTTCACCTGGAAGGAGTTTGACATCAACTGGTATCAGATCCGCCTGTTTGAAATGCTCGGGCTGATCAGTAACGTTTACGCCTTTGACCTCAAGACCCAGTCCGAGTCGCCAAAGGAAATGCTCAAGGCCGCTTAGACAACCTGCCGGCTAAGAAAGGAAAATGGAAAGTGAACCTTCGGGTTCACTTTTCTTGTTTTCCGTTCTACATTTTCAATTAGATATGCGGCGGCGTAAGACAGCAATCTTTTTTCTGGTACTCGGGATCGTCCTTTCGGTCCTGGCGGTCGCCCTCAATATCGGGTGGATACTGCTAAACGTCCGCGAGGTCGTGCTGCTGGTGCTAGGCATCATATTCTTTGCCCTGATCATCACGGGCCTTATTCTTAACACGATCTTTCTGGTGCGTGAGATCCGCCGCAACGAACAGCATGACGCCTTTCTCAATGCCGTCACTCACGAACTCAAGACCCCGATAGCCTCGATCAAACTCTACCTCGAGACGCTGAAGGCCCGCGACCTGCCGCCCGAAAAGCGTGCCGAGTTTTACGACATAATGCTCGCCGACAACAATCGCCTGCTCGGCACCGTCGAGCAGGTGCTGCAGGCGAGCCGGACCCGCGAAAAGGGCCGCCCGATGAATCTGGCCGAGATCGACCTCGGTGACCTGATAAGCGAAGCCATCGCGACCGTCCGCGACCAGCGTCATCTCGATGAGGGCGATATTCGCTTCACCGGCACGGGTGAGCGGGTCAGGGTGCTTGGTGACCGTTTAGAACTGCATACAGCCATCGTCAACCTGCTCGAAAACGCCTATAAGTACTCCGGCTCGGAACCGAGGGTCTCGATCCGGCTTAAGGCCGCCGGCAAGAACACCGCCGAGATCTTTGTCCGGGACAATGGCATAGGCATAGCGCGCAGCGACCTCAAGCGTGTTTTCAAACGCTTTTACCGCGTGCCAAACGCCTCGACCGAGGCTGCCAAAGGCACCGGCCTCGGCCTTGCCATCGTCCGTTCGATCGTCGAAAAACACGGCGGCCGCATCCGCGCCGAAAGCAAGGGCGAGGGCAAAGGTTCGACCTTTCGCATCCAACTTCCCAGAATTGTAGCTTAGAAAAAGATCAAAGGGGCCACGAGCCGGTGTAAACGAGGTCGGCCGTGCCGGTCAGGACCATTCCATTGTCCTCGCGCCAGCTAAATTCGGTTTCGCCGCCGGGGCTCTTGACGGTCACTTCGTGGCCTGTCTTGCCGGTAAAGGCACACAGCACCGCCGCACCGGCCGAACACGTCCCGGACGCCGACGTTTCGCCGGCTCCGCGCTCCCAGATGCGCAGCTCGATGTTTTGGCGGTCGTGGACCTTAACAAAGACGATATTGGCTCGCTCGGGAAATGCCGGGTGCGATTCCATCTCGCGGCCGACGTACCGCCAGTCGAAATCAAATGTCTCGACAAAAATGCACGCCACGGGATTGCCGACGTTGACGGCCGAGACGAGTATGGCCTGATCGCCGACGACCACCTCGCGGTCGATGACCGAGTGCAGCATTTCGTCCGACGCGAACGGAACGTCGCGGCTCGTAAAACGCGGTATTCCGATCTCGGCCGTAAAGGCAAAATGCCCTTCGGCAGCTTCGGTAAGGTGATAACGCTTGATGCCGCTCCGCGTCCGCAACCGCAGGTCGCGCTCGGACCAGATCCCGGCATAGTGCAGATAGGCGACCGCGCAGCGTGTGCCGTTGCCGGAGAATCCGGCGATCGAGCCATCCGGATTTACTATCTCGCAATTATAGTCGGCGTCGGCCCCGTCAAGGCGTTCGACCACCGCGATGCCGTCTGCACCGGCTCCGGTGTGCCGGTCGCAGATCGCCGCAGCAAGCTGTGAAAGGTCCGTTTCGGCCTCGAGCGAAGTTGCCTCGATGACGATGTAATCGTTGCCAAAGCCGTGAAATTTGCTGAAGTTGAGAGTTTTCATTAGCGTTTTGTGATCTTTACTATGGTCTCCGTGGGATGTTGGTATCGCAGGACAAAATCGACCCGATCTCCGACCGATATGCCGTTGAGGATCGCCCTGTCGCTAACATTTATCTGCATTATCATCGCGGGCATCACGCCCTTGATCTCTTCGTGGTCGAGTTCGACCGAGCCGCCCTTCAGATCGATCCTGGTAACCTTTCCGCGGCCGGGATAGTCGCCGTTCTTCGGGATCTCGGTGACCGTGACCGGCGTCGCAGTTGCGGGAACGGGCACGGCATTTTCGGCACTTTTGTCACCGCACGCCGCCGCTCCGATGGCGATGGCCGCCACCAATGTCAATATAGCCCTCATACTCGTAAACTACTGGCGCTTGACGGGCGTGATCTTGAGCGGGATGGTCTCGCTGCCGCGTTTTACGACGACATCGTATTGCTCACCCGCCTTCATCGTGCCCATCACGAACATATAATCCTGCGTGTTGCGAACGTCGCGGCCATTTAGCTTGACGATCTTGTCGCCCACCTTGATGCCCGCCTCCGATGCCGGCGAATTGTCGCGGACGCCGTCGACGACCATGCCGTCGCCGCCGTCGCCGTAACCCGGAATGGTACCGAGCGTGATCGAGATGCCGCCGCGGCCGCCGCCCGGCGCCGGAGCCGATCTCGCGACCGTATATGTCGGCCGAACCGCGTTCTGATCGACCGATCTGACGATGTCTGCGACGTAGGAACTGATGCGTTTGATGCCCTCGTAATTGATCTTATCGGCGGTGTCCGACGGCTTGTGATAGTCAAGATGCGTTCCCGTAAAGAAGAATAGTACCGGGACTTTCTTGCCGTAAAACGACGCATGGTCCGACGGGCCATAGCCGTCCTCGCTCAGCACGAGGTTGAATTTTGCCGCGGCCGTGTAGCCCGCCAGCGAGTCGAAATAAACCTCGTTGCGGCGTTTTACGAGTTCATTCCATTCAGCCGCCGAGCCGATGCCGCCGACGTTGAGCTTGCCCTCGTTCAGACGGCCGACCATGTCGAGATTGAACATCGCGATCGTCTTTTCGAGCGGGAAAACGGGATTGTTGACGTAAAATTTTGACCCGAGCAGGCCTTCTTCCTCGCCGCTGAAGGCCAGAAAGACGATCGTACGTTTGTTCTTACCGCCGGCAACGAATTGCCGGGCAAGCTCGAGCAGGCCCGAAGTTCCCGACGCGTTGTCATCGGCACCGTGGTGCACTTCGGTCGAATTTGGCGCGAGGCTGCCCTGGCCGCCGCGGCCGAGATGGTCATAATGCGCCCCGATGACGATGTACTCGCCTTTCAGCACCGGATCGGTGCCGGGCAGCACGCCTATGATGTTGTAGGCGGGCGATGTCTTTTTGACAAGATTGACCTTGAAGGCGGCGATCGGCCTCGTGTCCGGAATTCGGACGTTGACCTTGACGGCCGGGTCCTTGCGCATCGCTGTCAGGCCCTCGATGGTCTTGAGCTCGTCGGCGTTGACACCCAGGATGTTCTCGGCGGTGTTTCGCGAGATCACAAATGTCGGAATCGCCGCCTCGCCCGTCGTCTGGTCATACTTTAGCTGCGTGAGCTTGTCGTCCTCGAACTTGGCCTCACGCGAGATGAGCAGCATCCCGACCGCACCGTGATCTTTGGCCATCAGAGCCTTGGTCCGGGCGTCGATCCTGCCAAAAGCGCTTTGCGGGTTGTCGTTGTCCGGATTGCCGTCAAAGACGATGACGATCTTGCCTTTGACATCCATGTCGACGCCGTTCGGCTTGTAATCGTCATACTTGAGATCGGCGGACGAAATGCCGAATCCGGCGAATACGATACTCACCGGCCCCACGCTGCCGTTCGGCGAAAAACCAACGGGCCGGGCCGGCACCAGGTTTTCGACCTTGATGCGCTTGCCGTCCTTCTGCGTCAGTTCGAGCACGAATTCATTGCCCGTTTTGCCCATCTCAACGCCGGTAACATATTGAAAAGGCTGCATAAAGTTTGCCTTTCCCGCGGCGGTCTTGAAGCCGGGCCTGAGCTTGAGCGCCGCAAACTGATTGGTCACATAACCCGCCGCCGCGGTCGCTCCCGGTTCGCCGGTTCTGCGGCCTTCAAGCTTGTCTGACGCAAGATAACTGACGTGTTTGCGTAGATTTGCTTCGACAACGTCGGTTTTTACGGCCTGGGCCTTTTGGCCGGCGACGCTGAATACTAAAGTTAGAACTAGAAGCAGGCCGTAAAAATTGCGTTTCATAAGTTGATCGTCCTAAGGAAAACGTCCCGCAGTTTGACCGCCGCAGCCTGTACCTCACGCGCCGATCTGAGGTCCGCGGCCGACAGTTTGTCCCGCGTCTTGCCGTCCTCGATAACGCGGACCGCGCGGCCCGCGTCAAAGTAGATACGGCGCTCGGCCGGAACCATCTCGTCGTTTTCTGCTCTTTGAAAATAAAATATCAGACGGCCGTTACCGTCGAATAAATACTCTTCTTTATATTTGCGGTTTGAGACACTACGCTCGGCCTTGACCATCACGAGTTCGTCCGGGTAAAGGTGAGCCTCGCTGTTGCCGCCCTTGTAAAAGAACTTGAATGCCTGGCCATATATACCGACGGCACGCCATTGATGATTCCGGCTATTGACGGTCAACTCGTTCATAACGAGTTCGCCGATCTCGCCGTGTTCGTCATCGGTCTCGGCCAGGCGGGCCTTTTCGGCAGCGTCGGCGTAGGCTTTTCGGATAGACTCAACTGCCTTGTTCGGCGACTGAGCCGATACTGCCAGGGCCGTAAACAAAAAAAATGAAACGAAGACGATCTTATTTTTCATACAAAATAGAACGCTTCGTTTCATACAACTTGTAAGTTCAACAGGGTCTTTGCCCGGCCTAGTCTACCCAATCGGCGATAAAAACATTGGTGTCGCCGACCTTGGCATCATTTCGGTTCGAAGCAAAGACAAGCTTCTTGCCATCCGGCGAGAACATCGGAAAGCCGTCAAACGTCTCGTTGAACGTGACGCGTTCGAGGCCGGTGCCGTCGACATTGATCAGAGCGAGATCGAAATTTCGCTTACGCGGATCCGACGCAAAATAATTCGTGCAGAAAATGATCCGCTTGCCGTCCGGTGTGAAGAATGGTGCGAACGAACCTGAGCCGAGCTTTGTGACCTGACGCTTGTTGGTTCCGTCGGCGTTCATTACCCAGATCTCAAATGATGTTGGTACGATCAGATGCTGCGCCAGCAGATCCTTGTACGTCTTGATCTGTTCGGGAGTAGTCTGGGTCGAGCGGCGATAAACGATCGACTTGCCATCCGGCGAAAAGAACGCTCCGCCGTCATAACCGATCTCATCGGTCAAACGTTTGACGTTCTTGCCGTTGACGTCCATCGAGTAGAGGTCAAGGTCGCCGTCACGCTCTGAGGTGAATACGATCTTCTTGCCGTTCGGGCTTACGGTCGCCTCGGCGTCGTATCCCGGCGTGTTGGTGAGTTTGGTTATGTTTTTGCCGTCGACGGTCGAAGTGTATATATCGTAATCGGGATAGACAGCCCAAACATAACCCTTCGAGAAATCCGGGTTTGGAGGGCATTCCTTCTTGCCGCCGTGGGTCGATGCGTAGAGGACCTTCTTGTTGCCCTTCATGAAATACGAGCACGTCGTGCGGCCCTCACCGTTCGAAACCATCTTCACGTTCGAACCGTCTATATTCATCCTGAATATCTGGTCGCAGCCGAGATTGTCCCGCTTCGACTGAAAGATCAGTTGCTTGCCGTCAAATGAGAAGTACGCCTCGGCATTCTCACCGCCGAACGTGAGCTGTTTAATATTCTTTAGGTGCTTTTCGCCCTCGAACGCCAGCGACTTTTGCTGGGC
>CALDGX010000128.1 GCA_937941715.1 uncultured Chloracidobacterium sp.
CCGCCGCAGCCGAAACCGGCGGACATCGCGGGCATTACGGCCAATATTCCCGAGCGTTTCTTTGGCGGTAAACCTCGATTTCATTACAAGTGGACTTGCTCGAATTGCAAAGTAGACGATTTTGACCGCTCGCGGACCGCGGTGACGGCGCCCAAGACCGGTGCCTCGACAGTGACCTGCGAACTCCTCGTCGAGGGCGCCGACGGTAAGTCCACGCCGCTGATCCGCAAGGAAGTGAAGTTTGACGTTTCCGGCGGCCCGACACCTTCGCCCAGCGTTACGCCGACCCCATCGCCGTCGCCGGTTGGAGCAACCCCGACCCCGACACCGTCGCCGACACCTTCGCCGACGCCGGGTCCGACGCCAATACCCGAAATGACCCCGCAGACCGTTTTCGCGGGAATTGAAAACCGTTCGGCGACCACCACCAGCATCTGGGCCTCGGATAGGGAGCCTAAGACAATGCTTGACGTGGTGGAAGCTCATTTTGAGGCCGGCTGGAAAGGCGCACGCAAGGTCACGATCCCGGCCAACGGAACGGTCACGTTCAAGGTCGGTTCCGTGGGCGCCGCGACCGGCGGCACCAATACTGTCAAGGTGTCCTGCACCTGGAAACGTGACCCGGCGGCCCCCGATATGGTGCCGAACGTCATCTACGAAGCGGACGGCAGCCTCACGTGCGGAAGCATGCCCGGAGCGAGTCGTGTAAAACTCGTACCGGGGGCGTTAAAGCCGCTCAAGCTCGACGAAACCGCCTCGATAGAAGCGGTCGTTTCCAACGTGGCCGCCGACGATAAACCGCTGACCTACGCTTGGAGCGGCACATTCGAAGGTACGCCCGCCGAACTCAAGAGCTCGAGCAAAGTAACGATCAAGGGTAAGAAGATCGGAAAATACACGCTTTCGGTCACCGTCTCAAGTCCCAAAGGGGCGATCGGCAAGGCCAGCCTCGAATATGAGGTCGGCGGCGTAACGGCCGCACTTGAAAAGGTAAAGGGGCCGGTGCTCTACGGGGCGGAAGTTGCCCTAACGATCAAGGTTACCGGCCTCGACAAGCTTGGAGCGAACTTCCAGGCGGGATGTGCGCCGGGCAAAGCGTGCCTTCCCGACTCTGTCAACGAGGGCGGAGCCTCTGCGGTAAAGGTGATCTGGCAATCCGAGCCTGCGATCACTTTCCTACCGCCGACTACCGGCGGGCCGACCACGATCGGCAGATTTGACCGCATGGGTAAGATCAAGGTCTGGGCTCAGGTAATGCTCACCGAGGAAGGCCGCACCCGAACTATCACCGAGACGCCTCAACAGGAGATCGACGTCAGGGCGCCAAAATACAAGATCGTCTTTACTCCCGCCGAAGGCCAGGGAAAGGCCGGTCAGGAGATAAGGGCCGTGATCACCGAAGACCCGATACGGGATCCGGCGATAGATCCGGCGATCATCAACTTTGTATGGACCGATCCGCCTTCGTCCAACCGGATGGAGTACACGGACAACGCCAGCGAGATCGGATTTACCCTGAAGGACGCCAAGCCGGTCCAGCTGAACGTCCAGGCGAGAGTTCCGCACTGGGGCGATACCATCGCCGACATTACCGGAACCTACACGCCCACGATGTTTACCGTCAAGACCGATGTTCTCGGCAGCGGCGGCCCCAAACCGCAGATCTGGCGCGAGGGCGTTGGCCTCGTGACCGTTGAAAAGAATGTGTGGTGCGCCGACGAATTGGTCCGAGTGAAAGCGACGATCGTCGAACCGGGAGCTCCGAGCGAGATACGTTGGAGTTGGACGGCCAATGAGGGAACGACCATCGGCAACAATATCGCACAGGAGATAACCGTTTCGCGTCACGAGACCGGCACAGCCGAACTGACGGTCGAGGCTAAGGACAAGGACGGCGTATTGCTCGGCAAGGGAACCGCGACATTCTCGGTCACCGTCTCGGCCCTCGACATAAAGACGGCCAAAACAAAGGCTGCGGACGCCAATTCAGGCGCCGCGAAAAAGAAGGCGGCAGCCGAAAAAGTGACAAGGGCGAAAGATATGGTCCGTAAGGGCCAACTCGACGAGGGCATAACACTCGTCGGCGAAGCCGCTGCCGACGACCCGGCAAATCCCGAGGCAAAGACGCTTGGCGCAAAATGGAAAAAGGAGCGGACGGCGGTCCAGGCGACCATTACCAAGGCCAGAGGACTGCTCGATCAGAATAGATTTGTCGATGCTTCGTCAGCTTTGAATGTGGCAAAAGGCACGCACCCGCTGTACAAACCGGTCGTCGATCTCGACAAGGAGATCAATGACAAATGGGGCAAGCATGACGCCGCCGTCAAGGAGGCTCTCGGGGCCGTGCGTTTGGCCAACGAGGCCAGGGACTTCAAAAAGGCCCTCAGCCTGGCCCCGCAGGTGCGGACCAATTTCAAACTGACGCCGCCCAGCGAAGCCGAGCTCAAGCGTTACGAGGATTGGGCCCGTGAGCACGAGACCGAAAAGGAACGCCGCCGCGGCATCCTCAAACAGGCCGAGGCAAAGCTCAATGCCGGCGACTTTGACGGTGCGCTCGCCGGGGTCGACGAAATGTGGAAGAACTTTGACACGTACTGGAGTTTTACGGTCGATCCCGAACCGAAGATCGCCGAGAACATCAAGGCCGAGGCACTCAAACGCCGCGACCGCGTCAATACGCTTATGACACAGGTCAAGGCCGCGGCCGAAGCTCCAAAATTTGACAAAAAGCAGCTTCAGCTGGGCCTTACCAACGCGGACGAGGTCCTGCGGATCTCACCGGCGAACGCTGACGCAGCTAAATACAAAGCGATCATCGCCGATCGGCTCGCCCGCGGTGAAAAGGGAGCAAAAGCGGACGACTCCGAGGCGAAAGGCGACGCCGCTGCGGCACAGGGCGATCACAAGGCGGCGATCAAGGCATACGATTCGGCCATCAAGGCAAACCCGAACGACCCCGAGCTCTATATCAAACGCGGCACGTCCAAGATGGCGGTCAACGACATCAAGGGCGCGTTAAAGGACTTTGACCGCGGCATCGAGCTCAAGCCCGGCGTGCCTGCCTGGCATATGAAACGGGCGGACGCCCGAGACCGGTCCGGCGACGCCAACGGTGCCGTCAGCGACTATCAGTCCGTGATCATCGTCGAGCCGCGAAATATGGACGCACTGACCGCCCTCGCGGCGATCTATGTCCGGACCAATAACTATACCGGGCTGATCGATGTCTATACACGCATCATCAACCTCCAGCCGGCCAACGCCTCGGCCTATCTCGCCCGCGGAATGGCGTATCAGGCCAGCGGCAGCTGCCCGCTTGCCGTTCGCGATTTTGAAAAGGCGTTCTCGCTCGATCCGCGCAACAGCAATGCGGTAAACGGCCGCGGCGAGTGCCGCGAGTCGGGAAACGACCTGAAGAACGCCCTCAAAGACTATGAAGCGGCGGTCAAGCTCGACCCGTCAAACACCCGTGCGGTCGCCAACCGGGACCGGCTGAAGATCAAGACGGCCCCGACGCCGAAACCCGTCGCGACGCCCAAACCGACGCCCGTACCGGTTCCGACACCCAAGGCGACGCCCAAACCGACGCCGAAACCGTCCCGCACGCCATTCCAGATCCCGTCTGAGATCAACATACCGGGTGTCGGTACAATCAAGATCCCCGGAGCCAAACCGACACCCACGCCCGCCAAGACCGGCGGCGTTCCGTCCGGAAAGGAATCTCCGGTATTGAATAACGGCAACATCTACGGCGTCTCGAACGGCCCGACGTCGCCGACGACCTTTAAGGTGACGGCAAAATGGGTGCTGACCTACATTCAGACCTACCACTGGAACAACGCCACGGGTGCCAGCCCCGGATGGATCGGCGTTTACGACCAATCGGGTGCCAAGTACGGGCCGTGGCGGGCCAGCGGATCGCCCGGACAGGGCGGCGTCCGCAACGCCTATTGGGAGGTCAGGCCGAACATCGTCCTGCCGCCGGGTACCTATACGATCGTCGTTTCGTCGCCCGAAACGTGGTCGCATAATGCCCAAAGCGGCGGAAAGGGATTTGCCATCGTCAAGGGTTATCCCGCCGGTTCGGGCCAGGCGTCATCGGGCGGTATGCCGTCGCCTACTAAATCGCCGACTCCATCGGGCGGCAGCCTGTCGCTCGTCGCCATTGTCGAAAATCGTTCGAATATGCCGACGCACATCTTTGCCCAGGGTGACAGTTTCGGCCCCGGCAACAAGATAGCTCCCGGCGAGAAGAGGAACGTTAACGTAACGATGGACTCGAGCGGCCGGATCAAATTTACGGCCGGCCGCAACGGCCAGGTGATCGCGACCAAGATATGGAACGGTGTCGCGGGCGATGCGAGCCGTTATCCGAGGGTCATTTTTGACGGATCGCAGCTGCTGATAACAACCGGGCTGCGATGATAAGAGGTGAGAAATGAAAAACTTATTCGTTTGTACTATTGAAGCATTTCTTCTGATCGGGTTACTTGCGATCGTCGGCAGCGGGCAATCCGCGCCGGATGCGTCGGCGGTGAATGCCCGTGCCGGAACGGTGACCGCTCTTCTCGAAAATACTACCGATAAGAGCGTGCTTTTCTGGACGTCCGACAATCGTCCCCAAACTTTGGCCGATGTTGGAAAGTTTCGCGTCGCTCCGGGTACGAAACGAAAAATGGTCGTCAACGTGTCAGCGAGCGGCCAGGTCAAGTTCACGGTCAGCTCCGGCCCGCCGCCCGATAAGTCGAGCATCCTTGGGACGACACTCGGCTCTTGTACGTGGCGGCAGGATCCACGGGCTCCGACCAGGCTGCCCTATATCGTTTTCAACGGCAGCAGCCTGACCTGCGGTTACACGGGCAACTAAGCCGGGGTAATTCGGCCGGCTCATCGGATCGGTCCGATAATTCGGATCCAGGAGGTGGCAACATGGTCACTAGAATGATATTTACGACGCTTTTGATACTCATGGCCGGACTCGGTGTCGCGGCCCAGGGCACGTTCACGCCGCGTGACGCCGACGAAGCCGAGGGCTGGCAGATCTACAACCAATACAAGGCGAGCCGTGCGGCCGAGACGGCGGCAACTAATCAGATAAAACAGACGCTCGGTGACGTTGCGACGGCATCGATGAGTTCGCTCGGACTTTTGGGAGCTGACCCGAGCGATCGGGCAATGTTGGCTGCTCTCAGGCAAAAGGTCGATTCCGAGCGGCAAAAACAGACCCAGCTTCTCGCACGATGGGGCGAAAAATTCTACTGGCGCTATGGTGACCTGGCGTGGGCCGTGGACAAGATCAAGGACCCGAAAACAAAGCGCGAGATGGACCGCATCGAGTTTGCCCTCACGTATTTTCCGTTCGATCCCAAAAAGGCAGCCAGCCCGTCCGGCGGAGGATCGACCGGGGCCACGTGGCGCCCTGACGGCCCCTGGAACGGCATGCAGATCAAATACAGCATCAGCGGGGTAAACGTGACCTCGACCGAGGAGGGCGGGCCGTTCTGCTGCTGGATCAGGACTCTCGGCGGCGGCATTCCCTCATCCGGGACGATCAGGGTCACCGGTTCGGTCGGAATGGTAAGCGGCCTTTCGGCTGCAGCCGTCGTGTCGGTGACCGCCGGAAGCGCCACCAAAGAATGGCGCACCGAGGTGACCCCCACGAAAAAGCCGTGGGACAACTTTGACGTTTCGGTCGAGATTCCCAAAGGCGCGACCGGCGCGAGCATTTCGATCAGTATGGTCGGAACCTATGGTTCGGCCGCCGCCGGTGAAAGCCGTGGTATCAGCGTGGTCGGCAACTTTTCCCGAAAGGACGGTGTTGCGTCAGCTCAGGCTGGGCCGCCCGCCGGTCCGACGCCGGCCCCGGCCGTCAAGACACCCTCTGCGGCAGGCGTTCCCGCAACCGCGAACCGCTCAAAGGCCGCCGACGAACTGATCAAGCAAGGAGCGGCTTTCTTTACCGGTAAACAGTATGACAAGGCTCTGACTGCTTATGATCAAGCATTGGCGATCGACCCGAATGACGCCGATGCCCTGCGTCAGCGCGGCATGGCAAAACGCGAACTGAAGGATCTGCCCGGCGCTCTTCGCGATTTTGATAACTCGATCCGGCTTGATCCGAATAATAGCCGGGCCTATGTCGGCCGCGGTATCACCAGGGAGCGGATGTCTAACCCGACGGGAGCATTGGCTGATTACGACTACGCTATCGTCCTGGACCCGGCCTATGTCAACGCCTACTTCTATCACGGGTTGCTAAAGCTCGGGCAGAACGACCATAAAGCCGCGATCAGCGACTTTGACCGTGTGATCGAGCTCGATCCGACAAACGGCGGCGCGTACAACAATCGCGGCCTTGCCCGGGCACGCGGCGGCGACACGGCCGGGGCGGTCGCCGATTATGAAAAGGCGATCTCGATCAATCCGAATGACGAGGCCGCCAAAAAGAATCTCGCCGGCATCCGGCCCGCTCCGCCGGCATCGGGCTCCGAAAAGATCGTATTTTCGTCCGGCAACGATTACGGCGTCGCCAACGGCGGCAAGCCGCCCGTTTTCACGCTGGCGGTGCCGACGGTCGTGACACAGATCAACTCTTATCACTGGAACAACGGCCGGGGTGCTCCGGGCGGGACCGTGTGGTTGATGAACACCAATGGCGATACCTTCGGGCCGTGGCAGGTGACGGTGAGGGCAAATGTATATTGGGAGGTAAATCAGCGAATAAAATTGCCGGCCGGCACATACACGTTCTTCGATTCTGATCCCTCGACGTGGGCACAAAACTCACAGAGCGGCGGCCGCGGCATGGTGATCATCAAGGGCGAACAGTAAGAGCTGCGTGTTGACGCCGCCGCGGTTTGCGGACAGCCGACGGTTAGGCCACAATTTCAGTGTGGAATTGGGCGAAGAAAGCGCAGAGATCGGTTTGAGGCCGGTCGCCGAGGGCGACACGGACTTTTTGTACGGCCTCTATGCCGAGACTCGGCGGGACGAGGTCGCGATGTTCGGTTGGGACGCCGGTGCGGCCGACGCCTTCCTGCGGATGCAGTTCGACGTGCGGACGCGTTCGTATGCGATGCAGTACCCGCAGGCCGAAGACAATGTTATCGTCCTCGATGGCCGGATCGCCGGTCGTATGATCGTCGACCGGACCGAGGCGGCGATCGTGCTGGTCGACATCGCGGTCGCCGGTGCATTCAGGCAAAAGGGCATCGCGTCGCGTCTTATCAAACAGCTTCAGAGCGAGTCGGCGGCCGCGGGTGTTCCGCTGGAGCTCCGCGTTGACCGCTCAAACACCAATGCGCTCTCGCTCTACCAAAAGCTCGGCCTTGAGATAAAAGGCGAGGATCAGATCCAATTTTTAATGACCTGGGAAGGACACCGGCGATGAATGACGAACTGCAGATAACCATGCGGCCGGTAACGCCCGGCGACCGCGAATTCTTACTTAAGGTCTACGCTTCCTCGCGTGAGGCCGAGCTTGCCGTGCTGCCGTGGGACGAGGCGATGAAGCGGGTCTTTGTCGAGCATCAGTACGGAGCACAGACCGCACATTACCGTGAGGCGTATCCGTCGGCGACGCATGACATCGCGCTGACGGGCGGCGTGCCGTGCGGGCGGCTTTACGTCAACCGCACCGAGGACGAGATCGCCATACTCGATATCAACGTCCTGCCCGAATTTCGCCGCCGCGGCATCGCCACACAGATCATCGAGGCCCTCAAGGCTGAGGCCGACGGACGCTCGGTTCGCGTTTACATCGAAACGTACAATCCGTCGCAGAAATTGTTCACCGAACTCGGATTTGAGCCCGAGGCGGTCGAGCCCGACGCCGTCCACATACTGTTTCGCTGGCAGGCTCACTGAGCCGAGCGCTCGACCATCGTCCTCAGCCAATCATTTACGACGCAGTCGGCGACCAGGTGGATACGGTCGGTCGTTCCGCGATTTTCAACGCTGTGATAGTTGTTCACATTGAGGTACCAGGCCTCGCCCGGGGCCATACGGACGGGTTCGTCGGCCAGTATGAATTCGACCTGCGGGTTGGTGGTCGCCGGAATGTGGATGCGGCATAGCCCGTCCTCGAGCCCGAGGGCGTAATCGCGGTGACGTTTGATGTGTGCTCCGGCCGCGAGTTTCATGAACCGGACGGTTTCCATGTCACATTCAAAAGCGGCCAGCAGCTCGGGTACATATTGGCAGCGTCCCATTTGTTCGGTCTCGACATAGCCCTCGGCCGCGGTCGGGTCGGGAAAGATCGCCAGGCCTGCGCCCTTGACGGCCCTTAGCGGCACCACGCTCCATTCGCCCTGATAATTGTGAATGTTGAAATGCGGCACCCACTCGTCCGCCTGAAAACGCGAGGCGTCCTCCGCCAGCCTTTCGGCGACGAACGTCAAAGGTAGTTTTGCGTTAATGATCGCCATCGTTCACAACTGCCGCTCCGAAGATAGTGTACTCCAATTTTTGGGCAGGCTGTCTGCCCTTTGTTACAAAGAGTTTCGCCCCGCCGAAGTTTTTTTCGTAGATTCTCCCAATGTTTGTGTGTTACGATGTTTCTCGTTCATCTCAGGACATTTATAGATTCTTAAGACGATATAGGTTTTGGATACAGGTCTATCTTTCGGCGCTATGGGTGGAGTTACAGCCAGTTTACCGTCCCTCGACGATTTTGCCGGGCAATTAAACACTACATTTCATTTCTCATCCGACGCCGCGTTGCCTTCATTTGACACCGAACTGGTCGAGGCCGAGCAGACGATGTCAAACGCCGTTCAGTTGAGCTTTTCGCTCTTGTTCCGGGCTCCGGCCGACACCCAGCCGGTCCAGGGCCTTTACAACGCGGCGCATGCCGTTTTGGGTGAAATGCTCTTGTTTCTCGTACCGGTCAAACAGAATGACGAAGGGCTTTTCTTCGAAGCCGTCTTTAATAAATTGTTGGTAAAATGAGGCCCGTTCGCCCGGCGAACGTTGGGTCTGAGGATCGCGAAATATGAAGATCTCAAGGCGAAAATTCGTAGCCGCCGCACCGCTCGCGGCCGGAGTGCTGTTGACCGCCGGCAACGCTTTGTCGGCAAGTCCGGATACCGGCGGCTTGGCCGCTGCCGAGTTGTTCGCGTGGGATAGTTTCTATCCGTACGTGACCACGCCGTTCACCTTTCGCGACTCGGCGGGCGAACCGGTCGAGATGCGCCTGACGCAGATGACCGACAACCGTACTCCGGCTATGGCGGGATCGGGCGAGTGTTTCTCGCTGATATTTACCGGTCCGGCCGACAATGCCCTCAAGCACGGCGTTTACACCGTCGAGCATTTTGCTCTCGGTACGTTCGACCTGATGGTGACGCGCGGGATCACGCGAAAGGGCACCGTCCGGTACGAAGCGATAGTCAACCGTATGTCACCGGTGCCGACGAGCGGCGATAAGAAGTAGTTTCGGCCGGAGCGTAACAAATATGGCAAATAATTTTATTGGAAGGATCATGATGTTCGGCGGCAATTTCGCCCCCGTGGGTTGGGCGTTTTGCGACGGCTCGCTGCAGTCGATAGATCAGAACGACGCCCTTTTTGCGTTGATCGGCACGACCTACGGCGGTGACGGACAGGTTACGTTCGGCCTGCCCGACATGCGCGGGCGGATCCCGATCCATCAGGGCACCGGGCCGGGACTGAGCACGTACGTTATGGGTCAGGAGGCCGGTGTCGAAAGCGTAACGCTGACGGGCAATCAGGCGGGCCATACGCACGCCATCACGGCCAATAACAAAACGGGCAGTTCGACCACGCCCGCCGGTAACATCGTCGCCGGCACCGCCGTCAATCCATACACGAGCGGTTCGACTGACGTCACTATGGGAGCGTCGACCATCGGCACCGCGGGCAGCTCACAGCCGCACGAAAATATGATGCCGTTCCTGGCGGTCACATTCGTGATCTCGCTGTTTGGTATCTTTCCGTCGCAGAATTGAATGCGGCCACGTAAATTGGAGAACTAAGTCATTATGTCAGAACCATTTATCGCCGAGATCCAGATCTTCGCATTTCAATTTCCGCCTCGCGGTTGGGCGTTGTGCAACGGCCAGAGCCTAGCGATCGCCCAAAATCAGGCACTTTTTTCGTTGCTCGGAACCACCTACGGCGGTAATGGCACGACCACTTTCTCTCTGCCTAACCTCCAAAGCCGTACCCCGGTACATCCCGGCGATGAGGTCGTTTTGGGCCAGCAGGCAGGATCGGAAACGGTGACGCTGATCGCCAGCCAGGTGCCGCAGCACGTTCACACCGTCAACGCCTCGGCCGGGGCCATCACCGGCGGTTCGCCGTCGGGAACGTATCTGACGACCCAGCCGACCGAGGCGATGTACACGATCGCGGCCAACGCCAATGCCCAGATGGGCGGGCTTGCCCTGTCAAACGGCAGCCAGCCGCACACCAACATCCAGCCGTATCAGGTAGTGAGTTTTTGCATCGCTTTGACAGGCATTTTCCCGTCCAGAAATTAAGAGGAGTTTCGAACCATGTCAGAACCGTTTGTTGCAGAGATCAAGATGTTTGCCGGCAACTTCCCGCCGCGGGGCTATGCCTTTTGCGACGGCCAGCTATTGGGCATCGCTCAAAATACCGCCCTATTCTCGCTGCTCGGCACCAATTACGGCGGCAACGGCACGTCGACGTTCGGCCTGCCCGACCTTAAGAACCGGACCCCGATGGGTTGGGGCAACGGACCGGGACTGACCCCGCGGGTGATCGGCGAAATGGGCGGCGTGTCGAACGTGACTCTGATCTCGTCCGAGATGCCCCAGCACACGCACTCGCTGGCGGCGTCGAGCAGTTCCGGGTCGTCGGACAACCCGAGCGGCACCAGTTTCGGCACCATCGGCCGCGGCCGTACCGCGATCTATTCGAGCACGGCACCGACGGTCCAGATGTCGCCGACCGGCATCGGCGGCGGCAGCCAGCCGCATAATAATCGCCAGCCGTACCTGGGACTTTATTTCATCATCGCCCTTCAGGGCGTCTTCCCGGCCCGCAACTGAGCCTAAACCGGACCGACCACAAACAATTTTTCGGGCCAATGAGGCCGACGGAGCTTAAACTATGAGACCAAGCGGATCCAGATCACTCGCCACCAAATTCCTCTTTTCGACGATCTTATTAGCGACGGCTATCGTCGGCTTTGCCTATTTTCAGGGCGTCTCTGTGCGCCCGGCCGGTGCGGCCAATGACGCCGCGGGGGGCAAGCGGTTTTCGCCGCCGGCCGACGCGGTTAGGCCCGAGATCGTCGCTGCTGATGATTCGCCATGGCTAAATCTGCGCTCCGGTAAACCGGTCAGGTCCGACTACGCCGGCCCCGAGTCCGCGATCTCGTTGTTTGAGAGCGGTTCGCTGCGGCCGACCACGGTCATTGCCGCTGACGCCGATCTTGACGGTTTCGCCGACGCGGTCAGCGGATACAGCTCGGGCAGCGGCGGCGTGTTAACGCTCCACCGTGCCGCCCGCGAGGCTTTTGCACCCGAGTCGCCCGAAACGCTTGCGGGCATCAGACGCGGCGAGTTCCCGTCGAGCTTCGAACGCGAAGCGGCCGTCATCGACGTTCCGGTGAGCCCCGACTTTCTGGCCGCCGGCCGTTTCCGAACCGATTCCGATCTCGACATCGCGGTCGCATCGCGCGGTTCGTCCGAGGTATATCTGATCCCGATAACCGGCAAGGGCGGCTTTGGTACGCCCGTTAAATTTGACGTCGGCGGCGAAGTGACCGCGATCGCGGCCGGGACCCTCGACCCGTCAAAGGCGTTTGCGGGCATCGTCTTCGGCACCCGCGGCGAAGCCGGCTTCAGGCTCGTGATCGCCGACGGTTCGACCGGTTTTGACAACGCGAAGATGCGCGTCACCGAACTTGCACAGCCGGCCGATTCGCTCATTTTGGCAAACCCCGACGGCGCTACGCTGGAAAAGGACCTCTTTATTCTAGGCGGCGGACAGTTGAGCCGCATCACCGCAGCCGGAAAGAATTCCGCGGCCCCCGAAAGCATCGACCTGCCGGTCCGCGTGCGTGATTTTGCCGCCGGCGAATTCATCCGCGACCGCCGTTCCAAGACCGAACTCGCCGTTTTGGGCGAGAATGGCGTCGTCTATTATTTCAAGAACGGCCCGATCGACACGCGGCCCTTCACCGAGGCCGAGATGCGCGCCGAATTTGCACGCAGCGGCCGCGGCCGTACGCGTGTCGCCGCCTCGACCGACAACGAAAGCTCGCTTGCCAATGACTGGAGCATCGCCGAGGAAAGTGACCTCGGCATCATCAATCCGGCCCGCGAAACAGCCGCCCCGATGCTCGTCCGGGCCCGCGTCACCGGCAATGAGACCGATGATCTGATCGTCATCGACCCGGCCGCAAACAAGGTCAGATTGCTCTTCAAAGAACCGAACTACGACGCCGATCGATCGACATTCACGGGACCGACACGCGAGGGCGATCTCGCAGCCGGCGGCAGCATAACCGCGGTCGTTCCGATGCGCCTAAACGTCATGGCCCAGCAGGGAATCGCGATGCTTGAGAGCGGCAAGCTCGAGCCGACGCCTCTGCTTTTCACTCCGCAGGCGACATTTACGGTATCCAAGACCGCCGATACCGCAGACGGCGTCTGTAACGCGGACTGTAGTCTCCGCGAGGCCGTCGCGGCCGCAAACGGAGCGGCCGGAGCCGATCTGATCACGTTTGGTTTGAGCGGTACGCACCAATTGACGATCTCCGGCGTAAACGAAAACACCGCGGCGACGGGCGATCTGGACATCACGCAAACGACGACCATAACCGGCAACGGCTCGCTTAACACGATCATTCAGGCCGGCTCGACCTCGTCCAACGGCATCGACAAAGTGATGTCGATCAACCCGACGTTCACCTCGGCATTTGCGACCAGCATTACAGGCGTTACGATCCGCAACGGACGAAACCCGAGCCCTTTTTCGGGTGACGGTTTTGGCGGCGGATTTGACTGGGAAGGCTCCGGTACCGGCACCTTATCGATAACAAACTCTGAGGTCTCGACCAACAGCACCCTCGACGGCGACGGCGGCGGCATCGTCGCGACCAACTCAGTGGCAGGAAACGGAGCGGTCACGATCAGCAGCTGCGTGATCTCGTCAAACACACCTGCCCGAACCGGCGGCAGCTCACCGTTCGGCGGCGGTATTTTCGTCGGTACCGGCACGCCGTACTTTATTTCAACCGCGGGTTTTGCAAGCAACAGCGTCAACGGTTCGGGCGGACAGGGCCAGGGCGGCGGCATTTTCGCTTTCGGCCCGGGCGGGACAGGCGGCAACTCGTCAATTTCCGGCACAACCGTTACCAGCAACACGGCTCCGAGTGATGCCGGCGGTCTTTATTCGACACAGCGGGTCGATATCCAGGCGTTGAGCAGTTTTGCCAGCAACACGTCGGGCCGGTTCGGCGGAGCGATCTTTATCAACCACAGCAACGCAACCTCGTCGATCACCAAATCGACCATTCGCATCAACTCGGCGACCACCACCGGCAGCGGCATTTATCTCGGTTCGACGACCACGGCCAACGTCCTCAACATCAGCTTTTCGCGCATAGTCAATAACACCGGTGCCGGGCTCAAGGGCCTCGCGACCGCCGGCGGTACTGCCAACGCCGAGAATAATTGGTGGGGTTGCGCGACGACGCCGACTGCCGGGCCATGTGATACGGTCGGTAACACGGGATCGGGCTCGGTTGATGCCGATCCGTGGCTGCAGCTGCGTCTGACAGCCTCGCCGACCACGGTGACGGCCGGCCAGACGTCATCTCTGACAGCATCATTCCTGCTCAATTCGGCAGGATCGGCGATCGCTGCGTCCAATCTCGATACAATTATCGGCAACTCGGTCGTGTGGAGTTCGACGCTCGGTTCGATCTCCGGTTCGCAGAGCAGTATCCAGTCAAACGGTACCGCGACGGCGACCTACAATGCGGCGACACCCGGTGCCGGAACGGCCACGGCGACCGTCGACAACGGCCCGGCGACCGCTAACATAACCGTCAACGCCGCGTCGGCCGACCTCTCGATCACCAAGACCGACGGTGCGACGACCGAGGTCCCGGGCACGAGCGTGACCTACACGATCACCGCGTCGAACGCCGGCCCGAGCGGCGTCACCGGTGCGACCGTTGCGGACACTTTCCCGGCGGCGATCTCGGGCGTTTCGTGGACCTGCGTTGG
>CALDGX010000129.1 GCA_937941715.1 uncultured Chloracidobacterium sp.
TTAAATTCGATAATTTGCGCCTCATACGTTAATATTCCATATTCATGCAGCAGGCGGACCCCGAACAATTTACATTTGACTTTCGCGAGTCGACCGCGCAGATCGTAGGAGGCTCGAGCGAAGACCTTAAGATCAAGATCGGTGATTTTGCGGGCCCGCTCGATCTGCTATTGTTCCTGATCAAGCAGGAGCAGGCAAATATCTTTGACATCCCGATCGCTCGTATAACCGAAAAATATCTCGAGTATATCCGCTTGATGAAACGGTTGGATATTTCGGTTGCGGCGGATTTTCTGGTGATGGCCGCCACGCTTATCGAGATCAAATCTAAGATGCTGCTGCCCCGCGATCCGCTTGCGGCAGAGGACGACGAGATCGAGGATCCCCGAAAGGAACTTGTTGATAGACTGCTCGAATACGAGAAGTTCAAATCCGCCGCCGGAATGCTGCATGAGCGCATCGAGATCGAATCCGCTACGTTTACGCGCGGTACGATCGAATCCGACGAAAATAACGCAGAGATCGACGCGACAGTTTTCGATATCCTTACCGTTTTTCAAAAGATCGTCGCCCGCCATGTTGACGAGATCAAAATGGAGATCGAGCGCGAGGAGATATCGCTCGCGGACATGATCAAAACACTGCAGCGGCGGATCGCCGAGATCGGCGAGGTGAATTTGCTCGAGTTCTTTGAGGAAATGCACTCACGACGTGAACTTGTTACGGCATTTATCGCAGTCCTTGAGATTGTCAGGACCGAAGGCGTTAAACTGACGCAAAAGGCGACGTTCGGCGATATTGTGATACGAAAGGTCTGATGACGATGGCCTTGCGTCAGGCCTCAGCAGCCGAAAGTTGCATTGAGACGTTAACTATGGACATAGAATTGGATCAGGAATCGGCTGAAAAAGTCACTCGAACGCCAGCCGGATTGATGGCGGTCGTCGAGGCCCTGACGTTTGTTGCCGACGAGCCTATATCATCCAAGGTTCTTGCCGATGTGCTAGGCGAAGAGCGCGAGAGCATTCAGGCCGCGTTTGAAGAAATTCGCAACGAATATGATGAACGCGGCAGCGGACTACAGCTGCGCGAGATCGCCGGCGGATGGCAGATCGCCACCCGTACAGAACTGCACGAAGATGTCCGAAAGTTTCTCCGGACACGGCCGTCCGCAAAACTCTCGCTCGCCTCGCTTGAGACTCTAGCGGTCATCGCGTACAAACAGCCCGTGACGGTCCCGGAGATACTTGAGATCCGCGGCGTCCAATCGGCGTCGGCGATCAAAACGCTCCTTGATAAACGGCTGATCGTTGCCAAAGGCCGAAAAGAGGCCGTCGGCCGACCAATGATGTACGGCACATCCAAAGAATTTTTGGTACAGTTCGGGCTCAAAGACCTCTCGGAACTACCGAGCATTGAGGACTTTGAGGACCTGGTTCAGTAATTTTACCAAATCGGTACATTAGCAATTTAGGCGAAACTCGCAGACTATGTAATCCATATTCGCGCGTTTTCCAATACCCTATGAAGGAAAGATTACAAAAACTGATCGCCCAGGCCGGGATCGCCTCGCGGCGGGCATCCGAGCAGCTGATCCTTGCCGGCGAAGTAACCGTCAACGGCGAGATCGTGACCGAACTCGGCACCAAGGCAGACCCCGAAAAGGACCACATAAAGGTTCGCGGCAAAC
This sequence comes from uncultured Chloracidobacterium sp., assembly GCA_937941715.1. GTDB lineage: Bacteria > Acidobacteriota > Blastocatellia > Pyrinomonadales > Pyrinomonadaceae > OLB17. The sequence goes on from CALDGX010000129.1 coordinate 1,691, forward strand.
TGATCAACCCCAAGATCCAAAAACGCGTCGATGTGTATGTATTGTTAAATAAGCCAAAGGGATACCTCTCAAGTTCCGCGGATCCTGAGGGCCGCAAACTCGTGACCGACCTTGTCCGCAGCCGCATCAAGCTCCATCCGGTCGGCCGCCTCGATTACAACACCGAGGGGTTGATCATCCTGACTAATGATGGTGATTTCACAAACTTTGTTGCGTCGTCAAAGATGATCGCCAAGGTCTATGAGGTAAAGGTCAAGGGCCTGCCGAACGAAAACGCCATCAACAAACTCCGCCGCGGCATACTTCTCGATGACGGATTCAAGACCGCCCCCGCCGAGATCAAAGAGCTTAGATCAACCGATAAGAACGGCTGGTTCGAGGTCACGCTCTTTGAGGGACACAATCAGCAGATCAGAAAAATGTTCGACGCGATCGGACACTCGGTCGTTAAATTAAAACGGGTCGCGATCGGCCCGATCTCGGACCGATATCTGCCGGTCGGCGAATCACGTCTGCTGACAGACGATGAAGTGCGCTCAATTCGCGAAGATCCGGCCGGAAAACAACGATCCGCACGACGATAGTCCGTCACTACGTCAGCGCCCGGTGCTCGACCATCAAACACAGGTCCTGAACGACCTTTATACCGGCTTCGGCCAACCTTTCGGCGACCTCATCATTGCGGATCCCTAGTTGGAACCAAACATATTTTGGACGTTTGGCCAGTATCTCCAGAAGATGTTTGGATATATCGTCGGATCGCCGAAAAACATTCAGTAGATCGATCTCGCCCGGAACCTGAGTCAGATCGCGGTACACGCGCTCTCCCAAGATCTCGGTCACCTCAGGATAATAGACCGGCACCGGAATGATCCTGTATCCGGCATCCTGCATATATTTTGCGACGTAAAATGCAGGTTGTCCCACATGTGACTCTGGCTTGATGCCAAGCACCGCGATCGTCTTGGTATCGGCAAGCAGTTCACGGATCTGTTGATCGGTAGTAAGTAAGTTCTCTTTCCAATCCATACGGCGATTATACACCCGCAGATCGACGAGTAGTGTCACTTTTGCACCCTGTCTTCGCTCTTCGCTTACGTGTACCGCCGACGCCGTTCCAACCTGCCCAGCCGCAATTGCCTTAAAACAATTTCTTATGCGATGATAATCGTTTGTTATAGTCATCAAATTATGAACTTTGAACTTTCCGAAGAGCAGCTTCAGATCAAGCACAGCATTCGCGAATTTGCCGAGAGTGAGATCAAGCCATATGTAATGGAATGGGACGAAACTCAGCATTTCCCTGTCGAACTTCGCCCTAAGCTCGCCGAACTTGGCCTCATGGGTATCCTCTTTCCCGAAGAATACGGCGGATCGGGAATGGGATATATCGAATATGCCACGATCATCGAGGAACTCGGCCGTGTATGCGGTTCCGTCGGATTGTCGGTTGCAGCTCATAATTCGTTGTGCTCGAACCACATCTTTATGTTCGGCTCAGAGGAACAGAAACAAAAATACCTCGTCCCGCTCGTTACCGGCGAAAGCTTCGGTGCTTGGGGCCTGACCGAATCTCAGGCCGGTTCCGACGCTTCCGGGACCCGCTCGAACGCCGTCAGGGTCGAGGGCGGTTGGCGAGTAAATGGTTCCAAGAATTTCATTACCCATGCTATCGCGTGCAACACGCTCGTCGCCGTCGCCGTGACTGACAAGGAAAAAGGCAACCGCGGCATCTCAGCCTTCATCTTCGACAAGTCGATGGAGGGTTTTCGCTCGGACAAAAAGGAAAACAAGCTCGGGATGCGGGCTTCCGAGACGGCCTCTGTTATTTTCGAAGACTGCTTCGTACCCGCCGAAAATCGGCTCGGCAACGAAGGCGAAGGATTTCTGCAAGCGATGAAAGTGCTCGACGGCGGCCGTATTTCCATCGCGGCCTTGTCGGTCGGTATCGCTCAAGGTGCGTATGAGGCGGCCGTCCGATATGCAAAGGAACGCGAGCAGTTCGGCAAACCCATAGCGGGCTTTCAGGCGATCCAATTCAAGCTCGCCGATATGGCTACGCAGATCGAATGTGCGAGACTGCTGACGCTGCAGGCGGCCGCGACCAAGGACGCCGGCAGGCCCGTCACGCAAACGTCCGCGATGGCCAAGCTTTTCGCCTCCGAGACCGCCGTCCGCGTCTCCGAGGAGAGCGTCCAGATCCACGGCGGCTACGGATACACAAAGGATTACCCGGCTGAAAAATTCTGGCGCGACTCGAAGCTATGCACGATAGGCGAAGGTACAAGCGAGATCCAACGCCTCGTGATCGCCAAGAATCTGTTGAACTCAATGTGACCCGACTAACCCGCTCGTCAGGGCATCGAGGAAATCTCTCGTTATGTGTTGCATTGATGCAACGTTGTGTTACAATCATTCTCCGATCGAAAATCATTAAGGAGTAGAATTAAAATTATGAGTACAAGTACCGCAACCGACGCCGGACGCCTGGCACGGGCATTCCTGGGCGAGTTGGAAAACGAAGCCAAAGTCACACGTCAGGTTTTGGAGCGTGTTCCTGCCGACAAGTTCGGCTGGAAGCCGCATGAAAAATCGATGACGATGGGACGGCTCGCCGTCCACGTAGCCGAGATGTTCGGCTGGACAAAAGAGACCCTGAAAAGCGATGTCCTCGATTTCTCGACCATGGATTTTACGCCGTTTGAGCCTGAGACCAACGAACAGCTGCTCGCGTTCTTTGACGATCACCTCGCCAAGGCCAAGATCATCATCGCCGAGACCTCTGACGAGACGTTCATGACCGACTGGACGATGCGAAACGGCGATCAGGTCTATATGACCATGCCAAAGGTCGCCGTGATGCGTTCGTTCGTGATGAACCACATCATTCACCACCGCGGTCAGCTTTCGGTCTATCTTCGTCTTAACGACATTCCCGTTCCGTCGATCTACGGACCGTCGGCTGACGAGGGTGCAATGTAACCTGCGAATGATCGTGACCATTGGACAGGGCTGCATCGGCCCTGTCTTTTTTTGCATTCGCCTTAAAGAATGAGAAACTGTTAGTTCATAATTTTGATGATGCGGCATAGCGATCTTATAGAACGATTAATCACGGGCGAAACTCGCTCGGTGGCTCGGGCGATCTCAATCGTTGAACGCGGCGGTGATGCCGCGGCGTCAATGATGAAGGACATTTTCCCCCAAACCGGCAACGCGATGGTGATCGGCGTGACCGGGTCGCCCGGTGCCGGCAAATCATCGCTGGTCGACAAACTCGCATTGCACTACACGCAGTTGGGCGAGCGGGTCGGGATCATCTGCATCGATCCGTCAAGCCCGTTTTCGGGCGGTGCGATCCTCGGTGACCGGATCCGAATGGGCACGATCGGCCTGCACAAGAACATTTTTATCCGCTCCATGGCGACCCGCGGCAATCTCGGCGGCCTTTCACGTGCCACGGTCGATGCCGTCGCGATCCTCGATGCAGCCCGTTTTGACAAGGTTATCGTCGAGACGGTCGGCGTCGGCCAGGACGAGGTCGAGATCGTCAAAACGGCTGACGTGTCCGTCGTCGTACTCGTTCCGGGAATGGGCGACGACATACAGGCTATCAAGGCCGGCATCATGGAGATCGGCGACGTCTTCGTCATAAACAAGGCCGACCGCGAGGGCGTTCTGCGTACCCAGAAGGAACTCGAGGCCCTTCTTTCGCTGGCTCATCGGCCCGATATGTGGCACCCGCCGATTGTTCCGACAGTCGCGACCGAGAATAAGGGTATCGATGACCTGGCGGCCGCGGTCGCGTCCTACTACGAATTTCAATCCCGCGGCGAAGCGAGTATAGAGCGTCGACGAGCCATCGCCAGATGGCGTCTGCTGGAACTGCTGCAGGAGCGGCTCCTGAACGATCTGCTCAAGCGAAACGGCACCACCGAAAAGCTTGACGAGCTGTCACTGGCCGTCGCCGAAAAGCGTAATGACCCGTATTCGGCCGTCGAGGAGATAATTAAACCCATATGAAGATCAACCACCTTGGAATTGCGACTAACGGTATCGATGACGCCCTGAAGTTCTGGGCCGACGCATTGGGCCTCGAAAACGTGCATACCGAGATCGTCGAGGACCAGAAGGTCCGCGTCGCGATGCTGCCTATCGGCGAGAGCCGGGTCGAGCTGCTCGAGCCGACCAGCGACGACTCGCCCATCTCCAAATTTCTCGAAAAACGCGGCGGCGGGATCCATCACATCGCCGTTGAGGTCGAGGATATCGAGGCCTCGCTCGAAAAGCTCAAGGCTCAGGGGATGAGATTGATCGACGAGTCGCCGCGGATCGGTGCCGAGGGCTGTCTTGTCGCTTTTGTGCATCCGGCCGCAAGCGGCGGCGTGCTGCTGGAGCTGGTCCAGACCGTAGATTGACGCTTTCATTAGTTTATTTGGCGGCTGTTTGATATCATATCCGTTTGAATTTCAATTGATTTTTTGTAAGTGAGGACTTCGCGAATTGAGCAATTTAACTAAAGGTCTTATTTTGGTCGGCGTGATCATAGCTATCGGCGCCGGACTTGTTGTATGGAAAAAGAAGGTCGGCGGACACTCGACCGAATCGTTTAATCAGATCAGTCGCGAAGAGGTCGAGATGCTGCTGGCCGACGTATCTAAGCAGAATCCGGCGATCCTGAAACGCTTGAACGAGGATCCGGAACTCAAGAAGCAACAGCTTGAGAGCCTCAAGCAGCTGCTCGCTTTCGCCAGCCAGGCAAAGGCTGACCGCCTAACCGAAGAGGCGAACAACAAGCAGGAGCTTGAGAATATCAAGGCCGAGATCACCGCCGTCAACTACGACCGCGAAATGAACAAGGACAAAGGCCCGCTGCCGCCGTTCGGTTTTATTACTGAAGATATGATCAATCAGTACTGGGGCGAGGACAACAGCCCGGCCGCACCGAAAGGCGGCTTTGCCGGCCTGATGGACAAGCTTGGCCTCGGGGCTCCGGCCGAAAGCCGTACGCACGCTGCCGAGTTCGAAGACTTTCTCAACACCAAGGTCGCTCTTCTGAAAGCCGGCAACCCCGAAATGGCTAACCGCGAGATCTCAGAAGAAGAAAAGACCCAGGCGAAGGAAGTCTTTGCAAAGATCCGCATCTACAAGAAAGAGTACGACACCAAGGCCGCTGCCGGTGAGCTTCCAAAAGAGCTCATTGACCGCGTAAATCTACAGGTCAAACTCCAGCAGGCACAGTTCCTGGCACGTATCTATTCCGAAACGCTGACCGACAAGATGAAGGTCACCGACGAGGACATCAACAAGTACATCGCCGCTCATCCGGAATTGAGCCCGACCGAAAAGCGTAACAAGGCGATGGAGATCCTTAACCGTGCCAAGGCCGGCGAGGATTTCGCCGCACTCGCAAACGAGTTTTCCGAAGATCCCGGCAACAAGGGCCCCGAGGGCGGTGCCGGCAAGGGCGGGCTTTACGCCGATGTGCCGAAAGGCCGCATGGTCGCCCCGTTTGAGACTGCCGCTCTGGCTCTCGAGCCCGGACAGGTCAGCGCCGACCTGGTCGAGACCGATTTCGGATATCACATCATCAAGCTTGAGCGTAAGCTCGGCAAAAAGGACGCCGCGGCCAAGGACGAAACGTACGACGTACGCCACATCCTGATCTCGACCAATATCAAAGATCCGGAAAAACCGAACGCTCCCGAAATGCCCGTAAAGGAATTTGTCCGCAACAAGCTTGAGACCGAAAAGGAAAAAGAACTGGTCGACAAGATCGTCGCGGCGAACAACGTCCAGGTCCCGTCAGACTTTACCGTACCGCAGGTGACCGATGAGCAGATGAAGCAGATGCAGCAGCGTCAGATGCAGCAAATGCAGCAGATGCAGCCGCCTCCGGGATCGGAACCGGGCGAACCGGGCAAACCCGGCAAGGATGGCAAGGACAGCAAAGAAGCCAAGCCTGCCGCTCCGGCCGCGAAAAAGCCTGAAGCCAAGAAATAAATGAACTTTGGCGACTACCGCGTCGAGATAATTCCCGACGCGGAATTCAAATTAGACGGAGGGGCGATGTTCGGAGTCGTCCCTCGCGTCGTTTGGGAACGCGTTTGCCCGGCCGACGAGCTTAATCGGATCCGGATGAACATGAACTGCCTGTTCATCGAGACGCCGGACGAACGAATTCTGGTCGAGACCGGCATCGGTGAAAAATGGACCGAACGCGAGACCGCGATGTACGGCATCGAGCGTCAGCGGCCGTTTGCCGACTCGCTGCAGCGGATCGCTGGCTGCGGCCCCGAGGACATCTCGATCGTCATCAACACGCATCTGCATTTCGATCACGCCGGCGGAAACACCGTTAATTCAGACGGGCAGGCTGCACCTCAGTTCCCAAACGCCCGTTACCTGGTGTCGAGGTCCGAGTTCGAACACGCCGAAAACCCTCACGAACGCGACCGTGCGAGTTATCTGCCGGACAACTGGCGCCCGATGCAGGTGAGCGGCCAGCTTGAGCTGATGCCCGACGCTTACGAGCCGGTCGAAGGCCTGAGGATCGAGAAGTTTCGAGGTCATTCCGAAACCATGCAGACCGTGCGGCTCGACCGCGGCGGGCGAACGCTGTACGGTTTTGCCGACCTTGTGCCGACCCGGCATCATCTGCCTCTCGCGTGGATCGCCGGATTCGACCTGTATCCGGTCGAGACGCTCGAGTTCAAAAAACAAACGCTGCCCAAGGCCGTCGACGAAGGCTGGGCGTGCCTGTTTTACCACGACATCGAAGCCTCACTTTGTTCTTTGCGTCGTGAAAATGGCAAAATCATATTTTCAAAGATCTAGTTAAAGGATGTGGCCAAAATGAAAAAGACCCGTATCGTCATCACTCTCGCTTTCGTTCTCGCTTTCACGGCCGGCATTTATGCCCAGACCGATAAAGAGCTTACTATCAAAACCGCCCGTGCCCTCGAAACATCGCCGCTTGCTCAGGACACCGTCAAGATGCGCGAAAAGGCCCTGAAGTGGGTGATCGAGACCGATCAGGTCAGCGTCATCGCCTGCGGCGAGATATTCTCGCTCTTCTCGGACAAAAAGAACAAAAATTCGAGCGAAATGACCGTCGCATACACGATCGGCATGGCCGCGTTCAAACTCGAGTTCCCTGAAAAGGCGTCCGACGAGAACGCCGCTCAGCTTGCCGGACTCGAGACCGCCCTGAAGTCATACGAGGCGATCGTCAAAGAAAAACCAAAGACAAAATTTGAAAAGATCGAAGCCGTGCTTGAAAAACAGCGTGCCGGCCAACTCGCCGCAATGGTGACGGCGGCCGACTGCGGCAAAAAATAAGACAACAAACATAATGGAAAACGTAAATATCGGAATCATTGGCGGCTCTGGGTTGTACCAGATGCCGGAACTCGAAAACGTCCGCGAGATCGCGGTCGATACGCCGTTCGGTAAACCGTCGGACTCGTTCATCGTCGGCGAGCTCGACGGCGTGACCGTCGCTTTTCTGCCGCGGCACGGACGCGGCCACAAACTGACGCCCAGCGAGCTTCCCTATCGGGCGAACATCTACGCGATGAAGATGCTCGGTGTCAATTACATCCTGTCGGTTTCGGCCGTCGGGTCGCTGCAGCTGCAGTACGAGCCGACCGATTTTCTGATCCCTGACCAGTTCTTTGACCGGACGTTTGCCCGTGCCAAGGATTCGACTTTTTTCGGCAACGGCATCGTCGGCCACGTGACCTTTGCCCACCCGGTCTGCAGCGAACTCGGCGACATCCTCGAGGCCTCGTGCCGCGAGGTCGGCGTCAAGACCCACCGCGGCGGCACGTACGTCTGTATGGAGGGCCCGGCGTTCTCGACCAAGGCCGAGTCCAACGTTTATCGCCAATGGGGCATGGACGTCATCGGGATGACCAACCTGCAGGAGGCCAAGCTCGCCCGCGAGGCCGAGATCGCCTATGCGACGATGGCACTCGTCACCGATTACGATTGCTGGTACGAGGGCCACGACGACGTCACGGTCGAAATGGTCATCGAATACCTCAATAAGAACGTCCGCAACGCCCAGCTCGTCCTCAAGGACGCCGTTAAACGTGTCGCGGCCAAATCGACGCCGAACCAGTTTGCCGGTGCGACCAGGAACGCGATCTTTACGGCACCGGGCGACTGGCCCGAGGAAACGTTCAAGAGCCTCGAGGCGATCATCGGCAAATATCGCTAGGAGCCGCGCGTGGGTCCCGTGTTACGCGTTTACGCGTGATCCGGGAAAACCCTCGCGTGCCCTTTCGCATCTATTACACGTTATGAAGACAAAGTCTCTCTTTTTTGCCGCCGTCATTATCGCGACCCTCGCCGCGGGAGCTTTCGCCCAGCGCAACGTCACGCCGGCGATCGACCGCGATCCGTTGATGGAGGCCGATGCCAAGCACAATCTTGATGTTGCGTGGCAGGCGTTCGGGCCGGCCCGCAAGGCGTACAAGCAGGTACTGCTTCGGTTCGAAGAGACCTTTGCGGCGTACCCTGAGTTTTCAAAGATCGATGAGTTTCTCTACCTTGCCGGCATGAGCAGCTATTACCTGTCCGACGGCAAAGGCAAGCAGAAGATCGACCTCAAGTC
>CALDGX010000130.1 GCA_937941715.1 uncultured Chloracidobacterium sp.
CCTTCGCGGGTCATTAAGGCACTCGGCCGCGAAGACTCGCTGGCCCGCGGAGCGATCCGATTCAGTTTTGGAAAATTCAATACCGATGACGACCTGGATTACGTGCTCGAGGTCCTGCCGGCAGCGGTCGAAAACCTCCGTAAATTAAACCCTGCCAAAACCTCAACAGCGGGAAAATAAAAAAGGCCCGCCTCTTTCGAAACGGGCCGCAAGTGTGAGGTATTCACCCCCTCGCGAGTGGGATAGAACCTTATTTATCCTGCGATGATGATGCCGCAGTTTACCGGAGCTTCGTCTTTACCTTCTCCAAAGCCCGCGATGATGATGCCCGTGAAGCCGGCGATGATTATGCCCGTGAAACCGGCGATGATGATGCCGTCCTTGCTCGACGAGGTTGTTCCGGTCTTTGCGGTGTTTTCGGTCTGAACGCAAGGATCGTTTGCCAAACCGGCGATGATGATACCGTCACCTGCGAAAGCTGCTGACGAACCGATCATGATGATTGCTGCGAGTACGAACGATGTGATTGTCTTTTTCATTTTCTCTTCTCCAAAAGTTAATTTTCTGATCGAAGCCATTTTGCCTCTGTACAGCCACCCTTATTACAAGCCCCGTGCCAAAGGGTTATCACATCGACCATCAGCCCGCTAATTCATTGATACCACGATAGTTATGACTTTGGTGGCGTAATATTCACGGCAATTTTGGACCAAATAAAATGTGTATACTTAATGACCACTATTTTACCCGTGACCCTACAAGTTATTTACTTTGTTCGACTTACAGTTTTGTATAGTAAATATCCACTTTTTAGGTGTATAATCCGTATACACTTATTCTCCGCGACTGGTATTTTTTTCTGGCTTTTTTTGCGTTAAACGTGTTAAACTTTCATTTGTGAGCCAGTGCGGCTCTCGATCCTCGCATCCTCGCAGTTCCTCTGCTTACCGCAAACTTCCCTTTTATGGAAAGAAAACTGGCATACGAAACCGCCAAAGGAACAGTTATCCTTGCCGGAATATTCGCCATCTCGTTGGCATCGGCCAACCTGGCAATGGGTGTATTCAGTTGGGGATTTGCTTTCGTTTTGGCATTCGCGGTGATCGTAGCTCCCCGGATGAGTCTGGCACTGCCGCGTTCGAAGTTTGCGATAAGTTTCGCCGATGCTCTGATCTTCCTGACGTTTCTTCTTTATGGCGGCCCGGCCGCGGTCGTTGTTGCCGCATCCGAAACGTTCGCCAATTGCCTTTATTTGCGTAAGAAGGGATTCCCGTTCGGGCCGCTGATGATCCCGACCAACGTGTCCATAGCGACCGTTTCGACCTCACTGACCATCCTCGCGTGGGACACGGTACATTTGATCGCATTTCGCGAGCTCGACCCGCGCTCGACGCAGGCATTGGTCGCGTACCTTGGATTTCTGGCTCTGGTCCAATTTGCAACATCGTCGTTCATCGTCGCACTTTTTCAGTCCCTGAAGGACGGCTCAAATCTTATCTCGACCTGGAGTAAGGATTGCTTCTCAAGTTCCATGACCCAGATCGTCGGTGCGGCGCTTGCCGGCCTGCTTTTCAAACTGATCAATTTCGGGGACATTATTACCGGCGGCATCGCAATTACGGCACTTTCGATCGCATACCTCAGCTATCGCCAAACGATCCGTGAGGTCAACGAAGCTATCGATCAGGCCGAGGAAGCCGAACGTGAGAAGGCCGAGGCCGAACGCGACCTAAGACGCGAAGCCGAAAATCACGCGGCGCAGCTCGCTATTTCGCTAGAGAAGGAAGAACACGCCAACATCGCCCTCCGCAAGAGCGAAAAGGACTTTCAACACGCGGCACTACACGATTCGCTGACCAATCTTGCCAACCGCAAGCAGCTCGGGGACATTCTCCGATCGATGATCCACGAGTACAAGGAAGACCCCTCCGCGACTTTTCAGGTCTTATTCCTCGATATAAGCCGGTTCAAGAATATAAATGACAGTCTCGGCCATACTTTTGGCGATAAGGTCCTGATGGTAGCCGCAAAGCGATTTGTCCGGATGCTTGCCCCGACGGATGTCGTTGCCCGTATCGGCGGCGATGAGTTTGCCATAATCTTACGCAACGTCTCCACGGCCGGAAAAGCCCAGAAGGTCGCCCGGCGTATATATGACAGCATTTCGCAGCCGTTCTCGCTCAGCGGCAACAACATCACGATCAGCGTGAACATTGGCATCGCACCATGCGACGCCGAGTACAACACACCGGAAGAGGTGCTTCGCGATGCCGATATCGCTATGCATTACGCAAAGGAGCGGAATGTCGGCGTCGCGGTATTCACCAAGGAGTTGCGATTCAGATTCATTGAGCGGGTTCGTTATGAGAATGACCTTCGCGAGGCGATCGACCGCCGAGAATTGTCAATGAACTACCAGCCGTTGGTCGATCTCCAGGATGGCAACCTGCTCGGTTTTGAGGCACTTCTTCGTTGGAACCACAGTGAGTTCGGCAATATTCCGCCGAATAAATTCATCCCGATCGCCGAGGATTCAGGATTGATCATACCGATCACGATATGGATATTGCAGCAGACTTGCGGCCAACTTGCCCATTGGCAAAAGATAAACCCGTCATACCGCGATCTGATCGTCAGCGTAAACATTTCGGGCAAACACCTTATGCACGGCGACCTGATCGCTGACGTCGAACACGCTCTCGAAATGTCGAAGATCGATCCTTCATCGCTCAAACTAGAGATAACCGAGAGCACCGCGATGGAAAATGCCGATCACACCATCAATGTCCTTAATCGCCTGAAACAGTTAGGGGTCAAACTCTCGATAGACGATTTTGGTACCGGCTACTCGAGCCTCAGCATCTTGCATAAGCTGCCATTTGACAGCCTGAAGATCGACCGGTCCTTCGTTTACAGTGTTGGCGAGAATGGCGAGAACAGCGAGATCCTGCAGACGATCATCTCGCTTGCAAAGAATCTCAAGATGCGTGTCATCGCCGAGGGCATCGAGACCGAGATCCAACTGCACCTGCTCCAAAACTTGGGCTGCGACTACGGTCAGGGCTATCTTCTGGCAAGGCCGCAACCCGCCGACAAGGTCGAAAAGTCACTCTACGAGAGCAAGTCCTGGCTGCCGGTCGCTTTGATCCCCGGTTCCGAGTCCGGCACCGTAAACGACGACACCGGTCTGGCTGTATATTAAACGCCGACTTAAAATTGCCTCAAACATTCTCAAAGATCGCGGTGCACGTGCCTGCGGTCTTTTTCTTTTCACGACCGCTGTGGATTGACCATCGTTCGTCGCAAGATCGGACTCAACAGTCGGGCCGGTTACGGATTTTTAAGAGCAACTGATCTTCGAAAACGAATTTGAGTGACAGTGAAGTAGATCCACGATGTACGGAACTTTTATCGAGCGATCTGTATTTTCCGAAAACCATGTAGCGGCAACATCATTTCAGTTGTTTGAAAACAACATCGTACGCCGTATAATTGTGGCAAATCTATTCTAACAGGAGTTTGGTTGGCCATATGTTTAAGAGAATATCTGCATTTCTACTCGTTTTCGCCTTTTTGGCGGCGAGCGTTCCTGCTCAAGGCAAGTTCGAGTATCCGAAACCGCGTCGCGGCAATCAGGTCGATGAGTATCACGGCACTAAGGTGGCCGATCCATACCGTTGGATGGAGGACACCGATTCAGCCGAAACGCAATCGTGGATCGAGGCCGAAAACAAGTTGACGGATGCTTATCTGGCGACCATCCCAGAACGCGAAAAAATTAAGAACCGCCTGACGGAGATCTGGAACTACGAGCGGTACTCGGCTCCGTCCAAGGTTGGCAATTATTACATCTACAGTAAAAATGACGGGCTCCAGAACCAAAGTGTGCTCTACAAAGCGTCGTCGATCGACGATCAGGGCTCTGTCTTCTTTGACCCTAACAAGATCAAAGCGGACGGCACGGCCGCTCTCAATGGATCGTCCTTTACCGACGACGGCAAGTTGTGGGCATATGGTGTCTCGATCGCCGGCTCGGACCGGACCGAATGGAAAGTTATGGACGTCGCCACCGGGCGATTGCTGCCGGACACGCTCTCGCCCAACCGTCAGGGCGGCGTTTCGTGGCTCAATGACAACAGCGGTTTCTTCTATAGCCGGTTTCCCGATGCGACGGCCGGAGCTGAGCTAAAGAGTCAGAATTTTTATCAAAAGCTTTATTTCCATAAACTCGGGACGCCGCAGTCCGAAGACAAGGTCGTGTACGAGCGGCCTGATAATAAGGAGTATTTCGTCAGCGGCAACGTTTCAGAGGACGGAAACTGGCTCATCATCACGGTCGGCAAGGGCACCGAGCGGATGAATATGGTCTATTTCAAGAACCTCTCGATGGAAAACGCCCCGATCCTGCCGTTGATCACCGATCTCAAGAATAGCTGGAGTTTTATCGGCAACGACGGCCCAGTTTTCTATTTCCGGACCGACCAGGGTGCGACCCGCGGTAAGGTCGTTTCCCGCAATGTGCTCGACCGCTCGATGATCTGGCGCGACGTCATTCCCGAGTCGGCCGACACGCTCAATGGCGTCCAGTTCATCAACAATCAATTCGTCCTCAACTATATGAAGGACGCATACACCAAGATCAAGATCTACGAGATCAACGGCCGTTTCGTTCGCGATGTCGAATTGCCGGGGATCGGTTCAGCAGGCGGTTTTGGCGGCAAACGTTCCGATTTTGAGACTTTTTACACGTACTCGAGCTACAACGCCCCGCCGACGATATATCAGTACGATATGCGCACCGGCAAAAGCAAACTCTTTCGGCAGGCCAAGGTGAAATTTGACCCGACCAAATACGAGGTCAAGCAGGTCTTCTATTCGAGCAAAGATGGTACAAAAGTGCCGATGTTCATAACCTACAAAAAGGGCACCAAGCTTAATGGAAAAAATCCGACGATCCTCTATGGTTACGGCGGCTTTAACATCGCCCAGACACCGGGATTTTCAGTTTCGCGGATCGCATGGATGGAAATGGGCGGCGTTTACGCCGTGGCGTGTATCCGCGGCGGCAGTGAGTACGGCAAAACATGGTGGGAAGGCGGCTCGCGACTCAAAAAACAGAACGTCTTCGACGATTTCATCGCCGCCGGCGAATACCTAATCAGCAGCAAGTATACGTCCAAGAAAAAGCTTGCAATTCAGGGCGGATCGAACGGCGGACTATTGGTCGGAGCGGTACTCAATCAGCGTCCGGATCTGTTTGCGGCCGCTTTGCCCGCCGTCGGCGTGATGGATATGCTCCGCTTCACCAAATTTACGATCGGCTGGGCATGGACGTCAGATTACGGTTCACCCGATGATCCGACCGATTTCAAGGCGATGTACGCATATTCGCCGTACCATAATGCAAAGCCGGGAACGAAATATCCGGCGACGCTCGTGACGACCGCCGACCACGACGACCGCGTTTTCCCTGCTCACAGCTTTAAGTACACGGCCGCGATGCAGTACGCACAGAAGGGTAACGCACCTGTCCTGATCCGAATTGAAACGAAAGCCGGACACGGCGCCGGCAAGCCGACCTCGAAGCAGATCCAGGAACTGGCCGACATCTACGGCTTTTTGGTCAAGAACCTGGATATGAAGGTAAAATAACGAGCCTCAGCGGGCCGGACGCGTCAGTAAATTGACCGTCCGGTCCGCATTTTTAAGATCACGGAGGTGGTCAAATGAAACTCCGATCAGTACTGCTTTCGTTCGTTCTTATCGCCGCCGCCGCGATCGCCGGGGGAGCACAGACTAGTTCGCAACCGTCGCTCGGTGGTTCGATGTGGGTCGGTTACGATCTCGACGGGGTGATGACGTTCCATTTCGAAAACGACGGGATCTTGTCCTATCGATACGGCGGCAATTCATTTCGAAACGGAAGATGGACGCTCAACGGCAATGTCGTCAAGTTCCAGATGAATGACGGATATCGGGTTTTCACCGGTACTATTGACAACCAAACTATTACGGGAAAGTCCTCGAACGAGACCGGCAAGAACTGGGATCTGACTATTTACCGCGTGGATCCGCCCAACTGCGATCCGTCCTTTTTCATTCTGGCGGAAAGATGCAAACCTCTCGATAATGCGAAACCGGCCGGCAAGGTGATAACGAAAAAGAAGCCGGCGGCCCGGAACTGACCCTTAGCGACATACCATATTAATAAAAATGAATGTTGATTGCTCAACGTTTCGCCTGTAGCTGATTCGGGATTCTGGGCCTTTTCATTGAACGTACGAGTGACCACTTTGAAAGTCGGGTTCACCCTACTCTACGGCCTTTTTCGATTGTCCCAAAAATCCGGGCTCCGCGGGGTCACCGGATTCTTGCGGGCCTGCTCGATCTGCTTCGCCCGAAATTGGAGCTCGGCTTCCTTCTGAAGTCGACGTTCGGCGCCGGTCAGCGGCGGGGTGCCGCGTTCGCCCCAATAGTATTTGTAGGTAACGAAAAACAACGCCGCACTCCCTACCAGTGTCAGAAGCCCGACCAGAACCAATAGCAAAACCAGACCCGACATACGAATAGTATATCGCCTTCGCGAGAGTTATTCTTCCCTCGTCGAGCCTAACCAACCCGCCGGATATCATGACACTTTTGTTTTGCCGAAATATGAGCGAAAATCAATTTACATTGTCATTCGCCTCAGGGTGATAGCAGCCAAATTACTCATCGCCGATCGCATCGGCATCGACAGGAGATCGTATGCGCATAAAGTCAGTACTATATTTCGTTTTCGGACTGATAATTTCACTAGGGATCAATGGAACTTCGTCGGGGCAGACGCCGGCGGCCGCCCAGAATGATCTTGCTAAATACATCACTGACAATTACACAAAACGAGAGGTGATGATCCCGGTTCGTGACGGCGTCAAGCTCTTTACGGCGATCTACGAACCGAAAGATAAGTCTCAGAAATATCCGATCCTGCTTAATCGAACGCCTTACACGGTCGGCCCTTACGGCGAGACTAACTTTAAGGTGAGCCTGGGGCCGGATCCGCTTTTTGCAAAGGAAGGTTACATTTTTGTCTATCAGGACGTTCGCGGAAAAACGATGAGTGAAGGCGAATTTGAGGACGTCAGACCGGACATTGCAAACACCGACAAGACCAAGATCGACGAATCGACCGACACTTACGACACGATCGACTGGTTGATCAAGAATGTCGCCAACAACAATGGGCGTGTCGGCACTTACGGCATTTCCTATCCCGGATTTTATACAAGTGCAGGTTCGATCGATTCGCATCCGGCTCTCAAAGCATGTTCACCCCAGGCTCCGGTCTCGGATTGGTTCATGGGCGACGATATGCACCACAACGGAGCGCTTTTCCTGACCCAAAATTTCAGCTTTTTCACAAGTTTCGGCCAATATCGTCCCTCGCCCAATTTTGACTTCAAGTACCTCAAGAATTGGAACGGCCCGCGGCCGACGGACGCGTACAACTATTTTCTGAACGCCGGCGGTCTCAAGGAGATCTCCGACGAATACGAAAAGAATCTAGGCGTTCGTATCAAGTTTTGGGATGAAATGATGAAGCACCCAAATTATGACCAATTTTGGAAGGATCGCAATATTCTGACCAAACTCAGGAACATCACTTGTGCGACGATGACTGTTGGCGGTTGGTACGACAATGAGGACCTTTACGGTGCCCTTAGGACATATCAACATATTGAAAAGCAGAATCCCGGCATTTTCAATGTCCTCGTCGTCGGCCCCTGGGATCACGGCGGCTGGTCACGAAATGACGGAGACTGGCTCGGAACTGCTTATTTTGGCCAAAAGACAGGCGAGTACTTTCGCCAGAACCTGGAAGTACCGTTCTTCAACCACTTTTTGAAGGACAAGGGCGACATCTCGAAGATCAAAGAGGTGAACGCCTTCGACACAGGCTCAAATGAATGGCGTGCATTCGACAACTACAGCCCTTCCTCAAGCACTGACACCCCGCTTTACCTGACTGCAAACGGTGTTGCTCGTTTTCAACTGCCGGCGAGCAGCGGTGGATTTGCGGAATATGTTTCCGACCCATGGAATCCGGTTCCCTACACACAGAAGATCGCGCTTAATTACCCGCGTGACTTTATGACCGAAGACCAGCGTTTTGCCGCTACGCGTCCGGACGTTCTTGTGTTTCAAACCGAGCCGCTGACAGAGGACCTGACAGTCGCCGGCGATATAAAGCCGTCGTTGTTCATTTCTTCATCGGGCTCAGATTCGGATTTTGTC
>CALDGX010000131.1 GCA_937941715.1 uncultured Chloracidobacterium sp.
AGTTTAGGTTGTCGATCGGTTGGTAGATCGGCGTGGTGCCGCGGGTCGAATCGGTGGCGTAGGCGGGCTGTTTTATGCGTTCGTAGAACACTTTCCACGCGTTGGCGTCGGGCATTATCTTGTCGACTGCCTTGTATGCCATAAAATTGGCAAAGCCTTCTTTGAGCCACAGGTCGTCGAACCATTTCATCGTCACCGTGTCGCCAAACCACTGATGCGCCGCTTCGTGAAATATCAGCACAGCACGCGAAATATGGTCGCTCTTGGTCGGTTCCTGCGGAAATATGATCGCCGATTCCCTTAAATAGGTCGCCCCTGCATGCTCCATCCCGCCAAACGGAAACTCGGGGATCAGCACAATATCGTACTTCGGAAACGGGAATTTGTAGTCGAAATAGGTTTCGAGATATTTAATACCCTCGCGGTTAAGCCGAAAGACCTCAGCAGCGTGGGGCTTGAACTTGGCGGCCTGAGAACGGCGGACGTAGATGCTCGTCCTGTCAGAACCCGCTGCGTTAGCGGCGGGCCAGTTAGATGGCCCACCAGACTGGCCGCCCGCTGACGCAGGCGGTTCTGACACGCGCTCAAACGGCCCGGCTGCGAATGCGAAGACGTAGGTGCTGATGGGTTTGGTTTCTTCAAAAGTCGTGTACGGGATGTCCTTCGACGAACTTCCTATGAATGCTGTGTCCAACGAGTCCTTGCCCGAAGTATTTGAAATCCGTTTCCAATTCACCCGGGAATCCGGCAGAGTAGTTCCGTCTGGCCGCCAAGTGTCGGGGGTCGCGAGCGTCAAACTAAACCTCGCCTTCAGATCCGGTTGGTCAAGGACCGGAAAAGCCGTGCTGGCGTCGGACGGGACAAAGAGCGAATAGATGTATTCCGCTCCGTCCTCTTTGTCGATGTACCGTGTGATCGCCGACCCGCTGGTCAGTATCGGCGAAGTGAAATCGAGCTTGATGACATTCTCCCCAAGTTTGACACCGTCACGGAAGATGAGGTGTTCGTCACGTTCTTCGACCGGAGCGCGGACACTCCTGTCCGCATCGCCGCTTGGCGGCGAGACTGCCGTACCGTTAATTACAACGTTGGAAATAATCGATTTCGCCTCGTGGCCTTTGATGCGCCGCCAGTCGAGTATGATCGGCGGTATCTCGGCACCCTGTGCCGATGCGGACAGGAGTGTCCGCACTCCGACGCGAATCTCCATCGTCCCCTTCAGCACGGGCGACATCTTTTCGAGCGTTAGGTTCAGTTTGTAACGAACATCGCTATAATGCGCGGCTCGCCATTTTGCCAGTTCCTGCGAAACGCCCGGTTCGATCGCCGGAACCTGAGAAAACACCGTAACTGCGAAAAAAAGGACGACAAAAGGAAGTTTCAGGAGCATACTCATATCTTACACCTCAGCGTGTGTCAGCATATATTGAACATCCGCCGCGTCTGACACGGCAAAGAGACAGAAATCTAGCCGCGGATTGACGCAGATAAACGCGGATCATAAATAGATCGGAAATTGCTTTTCACATTCTTGATCAGCGCTATCCGCGCTCATCAGCGATAGTTCCCTTCCCAAAAAAACTTAGGCGGCAAACCTCGATGAAAGGTTGCCGCCCTCGGTCACAAAAGTATGTGCTGTCCGCTATAACGCGAAATTAAAGTTTACAAATCCGGTCGCCCTGACGGGTTGGCCGTCGCGGACAAAGGGTTTGAATTTCCACTTACGGATCGCGTCTTTGGCGGCACCCTGCAGCATCGACGGCCCGCTTGTCTTCTGTACCTCGGCGACCTCGCCCTTTTCGTCGACCATTACTTCGACCTTGACCACACCGGTCGTCCGCGTCGTTTTGGCGACCGGCGGATAGGTCGGCTGCGACTGACGCGTCGCGTAATTGACCAGCGAACCGACATCGAGCGGCGAATTATCATTCACGATCTTCGTCTCGGCCGGTTTGGGCTCGGCTTTCGGCTGCGGCGGATTTTGAACGACGATAACGGGCTTGTCGTTCTTTGCGACGGCCGTATCGGGCGGTTTGACCTCACGTTCGCGAACGGCGAGCGGTTTATTTACCGGCACCTGAGGTGTCGGCTGGACAGTCGGCGTAATAACCGCCGCCGTGCTGGCCGCGGGCGTGTTCATCGCCGTGTTGGATGCGGTCATGCCGCCGTCGCCGGTCGTATCGTTGACGGCGTTCAATACCACGCTTCGCGAATTGGACATCTCCTCGCGGGCGTCAGCGACCGAATCTTTCCATCGGCGGGCGTCATAATCATCACGCGCCAGCATACTGCGCGAGGTACTCGCCTCTTCGACCATCGCCATCGCGTCGGCCGTCTTTTTGGTATCTTTGCCGATCTCGGTCGCCTGCGTGATCACGAGCTCGAGCATTTCACGCATCTTTTCGAGGTCGTTTGACGCCTCGAGCGGCAGCGTGCGGTCAGAGACGCTCAGTCCCAGTGCCCGATAGCGTTCGACGCGGCTGCGGGCACCCTTGACCACCTGTCCGGCGACCGACATATAGATCGCCGCCGCGTTCGGCTTGGTCGTTTTTTGTTCGTTGTAGAAGATCGTGAGAAAGTCCTGGGCACGCTTGTAATCGCCCTGTTCCAGGTAGCTGTTCATCAGCAGGACGTTGACGACGCTCTGGACGGCCGTATCACCGGTCTCGCGGCGGATATTCTCAAGCTCGTAGATGGCCGCGTTGTAGTTGCGGACGGCGATGAACGCCTTGGCCTTTGAGATGCGGTCACGCATCACGTCGCCGGACGACGGCGGTGATGCCTGCGGCACCGCGGGTTGTGCCGGCACCGTCTGCGCCGTCACTCCTGCGATCGATCCTAACAAAACCAGTAAAACCGAAGTGCAAAACCTTCTGACATTTAACGGCATTTAGAGTCCTCCATTACTGACTTAAATTCTCCGTAAAGGTCAAGCGAACTCACCCTCGAAGGCTCACTTATACGACCCGTTTCAACCTCAAACTGCCGCCGCAAAATTAACGCCGAGGAGCTTTTGGTAAAGCCCGCAACATCAGTTCTTAAGACTATCGATGATTTTTTTGCGGTATGCGTTTGCGTCTTTCTTTATAACATTTTCGTTCAGGGTGAGCAAACGCCGGTCGAGCATCACTATTCGGCCCTCGATCACGACCGTCCGCACATCGGCGGCCTTGGTCGAATAGACGAGCGACGAATAAATGTTGAACCACGGCATCTGATTGAGCCTGTCGAGGTCGACGATCGCGATGTCGGCACGCTTACCGGCCTCGAGCGAGCCCGTGATCTTGTCCAGGTGCAGGGCCCGTGCCCCGCGGATGGTGGCCATCTCAAATGCCGTTTCGGCTGGCAGCGTTTTGGGGTCGTTGGTGCTGACCTTGTGCAGCTTTGCCGCCAGGTCCATCTCCTCCCACATATCGAGATCGTTATTTGACGCCGCTCCGTCGGTGCCGAGCCCGACCGCGACGTCCTTGGCGATCATCTCGGGGATCGGCGCGATGCCGGATGCGAGTTTCATGTTCGACGTCGGACAGTGAGCCGAGCCGACGCCATAGCTCTTGTACAGATCGACCTCGTCCGGCCTCAGCCAAACGCTGTGAGCGGCGATGGTCCGGTCCGACAAAAATCCGATGCTGGCGAGGTATGACGCGGGCGTTTTGCCGAACTGGGCAAGGATGTCGTCGCGTTCCTTTCGAGTCTCGGCGACGTGGATCACGACCGTCGAATTCAACCGGTCCGACTGGGCCTTTATCGCCTTGAGCGTCGCCGTTTCGAGCGTGTACGGAGCGTGCGGCGCGGCGGCCGGGACGATCAGCGGATCGTTCTTCCACTTGGTGATGAACTTCTCGGTGTAGGCGAGTGCCGCCTCGGGCGTTTTGTTGTCCGAGACCGGAAATCGTATGATCGTCTCGCCCAGCACTCCGCGCATTCCGGCCTTTTTGGTCTCGTCGGCGACGGCGTCTTCGAAGTAGTACATGTCGCAATACGTCGTCGTCCCTCCGCGGATCATCTCGGCCATCCCGAGACGGGTGCCGGCCCTGACAAACTCTTCGTTGACGTTCTTGGCCTCAGCCGGAAAGATGAATTTTGTAAGCCAGTCGTTAAGGTCCAGGTCGTCCGAAATGCCGCGAAACAGCGACATCGCCGCGTGTGTGTGGGTATTGATCAGGCCAGGAATGACGGCCTTGCCGGCGGCGTTGATGATGCGTTTGGCGGTCAAATTTTTGGTCACGACCGCCCGCGGCCCGACCTTCAAGATCTTGCCGTCCTTGATCGCAACCGCCCCGTCCTCGATCACACGGCGCCCGCCGTCCATCGTCACGACCGTGCCGCCCACGATCAACAGATCGCAAAACGCCGGTGCGATGTACTTGTCACGATGCGGGATCGTCTGCCCGAACGTCGAAATTGTGAGTGCGAAAAGGAGAGAAGTTGTTAAGAGGAATTTCAGCTTATCCATAGCTGAAGTTACATCAATTTCACTGTTTGAGCAACCTAACGGAGTTTTTCTAGCTTCTCAACGTCGGCAAGATCGTGAAGCCGTCCGACCGAGCGCTTGTTCGCTATCAGATCATCGTAAGAGATCAGTGAGATTTGAATTCCCTCCGCCTCAACTAATCTCCGTTTCTCAAACGCCTGCTCGAAATTAGTACCAACAAGGTAATTAAGGAGGTCAACTGCCATCGGTTCGATCCCGAGGATCACACGACTGTTCTTTCTGGTAAAGAGTTCGGGTGATACAGATGTCTCTCCAAATCCGAACTCCGTCAAGGCCGCAACAAGTCGATTTGCATTCTCGACATCAGAAGCGATCACTATGTCGATATCATTAGTCGAGCGTGGGTAACCATATAGGCCGACCGCGTAACCGCCGATGAGCAAGTATCGAACATTATGCCGGTTCAATAATTCTAATAACTCTTTGAAGTCTTGAGGTAGCTCGAACTCCATAGTTTAACCTTCGTAATCGCTCAATGTGTTGTAGCCGCTCTTTAGAGGAAGTCGTCCGCCAGTACTCGACCTCGTTAGAGTCATCACCAATAACGGCGACGCTTACCTTCGTTCTATCTAAACGAAGTTTAGGAATGTCTTTTCGTTCTTTCATTCTTCTTCAAAAAAGTCGGAGTCTATTCGCTTGATCTCATACGTTGCATCAACGGCGACCCCAACATTGAAATCCATCATTAAGTTCGCCAAATCGTCACCGTCTACCAAAATGATCGTGGCGGCTTTACATATTCCCTTGCTTCCTTGGTGAAGGTCGACGTCGTAATAAAAACACCCTTTCGAGCCTGATTCCCAAGCAGTGCACCCGCAAACTTCTGAATCTCTGGACGACTCACATTTCCTTCCCATCTCTTAGCCTGAAGATAGATCACATCAAGTCCCACTCGGTCTTCCTTTATTATCCCATCAATGGCGCCGTCGCCGCTCTTCCCGATTGCTTGACCAGCGTTTTCTCGCGTGCCGCCATATCCCATCGCAACCAGCAATTGGACGACTAAGCGTTCAAAAAACAGGGGTGAACATGACTTCACTTGTTCGAGTATTTCGACCGCGAGACGATTACGGATCGCTCGATATGAATCTTCTGATGACTCCTCCGGCGTATTCGCTTTTTCATCGAAGGATGTTTGCTCAACAAATAATGCAGTTTCGTCAGATTTCCTTTTTCTCGACTTCCTTCCAACGAAATCCATAAATTCCGGATACCGTTTCAGAACCTGGTCATTGATATCGGTGGCGCCCGATGAGACGAGATCAAGTCCACGAGAAGTAATACGGAAAAAGCCTCGCCGGGTGGACTCCAACAGTCCCGCTTTTCCTAAATATGTTCTGGCCCATCCAACCCGATCCTCGATAATCGGTTTCCTTCCGCTTGCGAGAAGTTGGTTTCGCTCCTCCTCGGTAAGTCCAAAGGCTCTTGACACCGCAACAACCGCCTCACGCAGCGAGTGTTCCTGTCCGTCCGCCGCGAACTTAAGCAGCGGAAGCATCGAGGTCTGATATGTTGGAAGAGGCATAACTGAAAATTATTTCAAAAACTTCGAATCAAACGCCCGCGGCAGGAGTTCGCTCATCTGGATCG
>CALDGX010000132.1 GCA_937941715.1 uncultured Chloracidobacterium sp.
TACAACGCGCGATTCCTGCGGACGTGGCAGTTTGTTGACAACATCACGTTCGACTTTTCGCCGCACACTATCAAAGCCGGTGCGAATCTTCGCTTTGGACGTCACACTGATGACCGTTCGTCGGTTTCCGGTAGTGCGATCGAGCCGATCGTGTCCTTTAGCGGTGCCGGTGGATATACCGGTTACGGGCTTCCGGCGGCGGGTGCTACTAGCATCAACGCGACCGATCTGACCCGGCTTCAAAATACGATCAACGACCTCATCGGCCGTGTCGGGACCATTTCGCAGGCGTTCGTGTCGAACGGCGGCGGATGGGAACCGGCGGGGACGCGCTGGATCAACAGGGCGTTCTATAACGAGTACGACTTTTACGTCCAGGACAACTGGCGTGCACGCCGCAATCTGGTTTTTGACATCGGGCTTCGCTGGGAAGCTAAGCTGAATCCGCAGGTGGACAATCGACCGATACTTCGGCCTGATCAGCCGGTCAAACTCGGTGCGGCACCGTCGAATACCCTGAAGTGGGTCGAGGGCGATCTGTTCAAGAATGACTACAGCAAGTTCCTGCCGTCGGTCGGATTTGCCTGGGATCCGTTCAAATCGGGAAAGACATCGATCCGTGCGAATTACCGCATCTCGTCGGACAGGATCGCGACATTCCTGTTTGGTTCTTCGATCTTCCAGGGAACGCCCGGTAATAACACCGCGGCCACCAACTCGGCGTACGGCCAGGCAGGCGGACTTTACCGCAATCTCGGCCCGGTTTACAGCACGCTGTTCCCGACGTCGACGACCACCGCGTTGAGACAGCCGCCGGCATTCGGTACCGGCTCGATCAATGTGATAGATCCCGATCTGCAGTTCCCGCAGATCCACTCGTGGTCAGTCAGCTTCCAGCGTGAGATCACCAAGAATAACGTATTTGAGTTCAATTACATCGGCAAGCATGGCGTTCACCTGCTCGGCGGATATAACGTGAACCAGGTCAACGTTTTTGCACGTGTTCCGGGGATCAACGAGAGTTTCCTCGAAGCCTTCAACGCGATCCGTGCCAATACGGCGTATAACAGTCCGCTGATCAATTTCCTGTTCACAGGTAATGCCGCGAACAACGCCGGTACGGCCACATTCCGCGGCCTCAACACGGCATCGATCGCAAACGGCAGCGTCGCGTCAGCGGCACTTGGCGTATCGCAGCGTCTGTGTCAGACTGCCGACGTGACTAACGGTATCTGCACCGCTACCGGGGTCCAGTTGATCAGCCGGACCGCAAATAACCCGTTCGTATTCCAGCCTTTCACTCAGTTTACCGGCGGCCTGAACGTATTCGACAGTAACGATTACTCAAATTACAAAGCGTTTGAGTTTATCTTCAAACGTCGGATCACGAACGGCCTCGGTTTCCAGCTTGCATACACCTGGTCGAAATCGATGGATAACCGCTCGTGGGATCCGTCGCTGAGCACGGTCTCGACCGGTTCGGTCCAGTCGGCATCGAGCACGCCGTTCGACCTGCGGGACCGCAAACTCAACTACGCGTGGTCCGATTTTGATCGCCGCCACGTGTTCCAGGGCACCTACGTTTACGAACTTCCGTTCGGCAAGGGCAAATGGCTGTCCAGCGGCAACCGCGTCGTCGATTACATAGTCGGCGGATGGCAGTTGTCTGGCACGGTCATTTGGCAATCGGGACGTCCTTTCACGGTCTACTCCGGCATAAACACCCTGAGCAACGTCGTTCAATCGACCGCGGACTGCAGCGGTTGTACGCGTGACATGGGCAGCCTGGTGCTGGAGTCGGGACGCAATTTCTGGTTCGACTCGGCAGACAGAGCGTTGTTTACGGCCCCGGCTCCGGGAACGATCGGCAACACCGGCCGCAACTTCTTCCTGGCTCCGCGATACTTCCAGACGGACGCATCGCTTTCGAAGTCGTTTGGTATCACCGAGCGGGTGAAGTTTGCCGTTCGTGTAGATGCCCGTAACCTGACAAACAACCCGTCGTTTGATAACCCGACTGCGGTTATCACCTCGACGATCTTTGGGCGGATCAATGATTCGGTGACGAATAACGCAAGGCGTATTCAGCTTTCCGGCAAGATCAGCTTCTAAGCAATTTGTTATTGGATCACGGCCCTTCGGCTTCGGCCGCGGGGCCGTTTTTATTTGCGTACGGACCGCATCGCCCGTTCAGCCGAGCGGTTTAGATCTGCAGCGGCCGGGATGGCCCTGATCGCTGCTTTGATCTGCGGGTCGATGGCGTTCAAAACGCGTTTCGCGAGCGTGGAACCGACAGATGCGGTCGCGATATGGTGCCGCAGGCGTGCACGGATAAATTCACGTTCCCGGTTGATCGTTTCCAGCGAGATCGCCGTGCCGCCGGCGGTCTGGTACTGAGCGAGTTTGTCAATAACGCCGTCCGGCACCTCAGGGATAGGTAAATCGCCGGCGTCCGCCGTGTTTAATGAGCTTGACCTCGTAATTGCGGCAAAACCCGCGATTCGCCCATTCACAAGGTCATTGGCGAGCGCGAAGATCGGGTCGAGCAGAGCCAGTTGTCGGGGCGTCATGAGGTCCGCAGGGCTATTGACGTCGGGAACGATCCCGTCGCCGCCAAAGACACGTCGATCGGTCAACGTTTTTGCCTCAAAATACGGCAGGCCGATGTCCGACGACGGAGTGATATGACTGAAATATTGATAACGGCTGACGTTTGAATAGTCACGCTGGATCGAGCGGCCGGACGGCGTGTAATAGCGTGCTGCCGTGAGCGTCAGTCCGGTCTGGAGAGGCAGGTCGATGACGTTTTGGACGAGGCCTTTGCCAAATGTCCTTTCGCCGACGATCAACGCACGGTCGCGGTCCTGAAACGCGCCGGCGACGATCTCCGACGCCGAGGCGGTGTTCTCATCCACAAGCAGAACGAGCGGCATCGTCTCGGGTGAGACGCTGTTCGAAACCCACTCCAGGCCGTCGGCCGCCGTGCGCCCGCGTTGCGAAACGATGAGTGTCCCCTTGGGCAAAAAGCGTCCGGCCACCTTGACCGCTTGATCCACCAGCCCGCCGCCGTTCCCGCGAAGGTCGATCACCAGCGAGATCATACCGGCACGCTTGAGTTTTGTGATCGCCGCTCCAAACTCAGCGTCGGTCGTGTAGTTAAACCCCTCGGACAGGTCGATGTACGCGATGCCGCGTTCAATGATGTAGGCGTCCGGTACCGATGGCTGCTCGACGATCGCACGCTTGATAGTAACTGTCTCGCGCCGGCCCGAGTCCGCTCGCTCGATCGTGATGCGGACGATGGTGCCGATCTGGCCGCGGATCTTGTCGCGGGTCGATTCGATCGTGTCTCCCTCGACGCTGACCCCATTGACCGCGACGATGCGGTCGCCGAATCGCAGGCCGGCGAGGCGTGCCGGTGTGCGGTCGAATGTAGAAACTATGTAAGTGTCGACCGACGAACCGCGGGCAAAGCTCGACAGCGAGGCTCCGATGCCGGCGTAGCCGCTCCGCTGTTCGTCGAGCAGCTCTTTCCACTGTGACCGGTCATAAAAGTTCGAGTGCGGATCGAGCTGATGCAGCAGCGAAGTCAGAGCGTTTTTCGTCAGTGTGTCGAGTGCGGGCCGCGGCCCACCGGCGTAATTGTCCTGTATCAGCCGTTCAGCCTCGGACAGGTCGGCGACTATCTTTCGCCGTTCGGCGGCTGCCGCTGCGGCCGCTTCGGCTCGGCGGCCGGCCGGTGCCGATGCCGAAAACGACGATCCGGCAGCGATGCGAAACGGGTCGGTGTCCGTCGGGCCGGTGGACGGGAGCCCGAGGCTCCGTTGGCCGGCGACGGCCGTTGGCATGGCGAGGGCGAAAACACAAAATACCCGGATCAACCGCCTCATAATAAATAGACCGATTTCGCACGTCCGCCGGCCCGGCAGCCGGTTCGGGTGCTGACTATCTCCGTTCAATTGCAAGTTACGAGGCTAAAAGTGCTAAAAGGTGCCGAATTCCAGCAAAATCAATCTCCCCGATGATGTTTGATTACATCGCCGATTTGATTCAAAATGCACCTATGTCCGAACCCAACGACCGCGAGCTTTCGGCCAAGCTCAAACAACTGATCGAGACGATAGATATCGCCCGGATGATGTCCGAACCCTTCACCGGTTCGATCAACGAACTGCTTTCGACGTCGGCGGCCAGTATGAATTCGGACGAGGCGTCGGTGCTCGTCCGCGAGGGCAGCGGCGGCGACCTGCGGTTCCTGGCGGCGATCGGGCGTGTGGCGGACCGCCTGATCGGAATGACGATCCCGGCGGGAAAGGGAATTGCCGGTTTTGTGCTGTCATCGGGCCAGCCGATGGCGGTAACCGACGTCGGCGAAGACAATACCTTTTACGCCGAGGTCGATCGTGCGACGGGCTTTTCGACCCAAACGATACTCGCGACGCCGCTGAGGTACGAGGGCGAAGTGATCGGCGTGCTCGAATATATCAACCGCACAGGCGATCCGCCGTTTGAGCCGTTCACGCCGGACGAGATGGACCGGGCGGCGATCTATGCCGATGCCATCGCGGCGATGGTCAACGCGTATAATTCGGCCAGGCTCTTCAGCGATCTCAGCGACAAGGTCCTGAGTTCGGACGGTGCCGCCGAATACTCGGCCGTTCGCGAGTGGATCGCCGAATTGCGTGACACCAGCGAGAGCCGCGAGCGGCTCGACCTTTCGGTGCTGGTCCGCGAGGTGGCGTCTCGCGGCGATGCCGAACGCAGGCTCTGCCGCGAATTGCTCGAGACCATCCTGCGTTATTCAGACTCTAAGGGCGAAACGAGCTTTTTGAGCTATCTATAGCTTTCGGTTTATGGCGGTCGACGAATCACAATTTCTGTCCACGATGTCGGGCTATTTCAAGCCGCGTCACGATTGGCGCGAGGCGACAGGCCGCGGCGTGACGGTCGCGATCGTGGACAGCGGCATCGAGGGCGGCCATCCCGAGCTAAAGGGAAAGGTCATCGAGTCGGTCGAGGCACGCGTCGAAGGCAGCCGCGTCGTTTTTGACCCGTCAAACGGCGGCGACAGTGCCGGACACGGTACGGCGTGTGCCGGGATCATCGCCAAAATCGCCCCGGACGCCAAATTCGCGAGCATCAAGGTGCTCGGTGCCGGCGGACTGGGTGACGGACAGGTATTCATCGCCGGACTCGAATACGCGATCAAAAAGCGGTATAAGGTGATAAACCTGAGCCTCGGTACGACCAAACCCCAGTTTTTTGCACCGCTGCACGATATGCTCGACCGTGCTTATCAGGCCGGATGCATCGTCGTGGCGGCGGCCAACAATCTGCCCCAGCCGAGTTTTCCGTCCGTGTTCTCGTCATCGCTGATCTCGGTCATCAAGAGCGAAGAGACGGACCCGCTAAAGTTCGGATTTCACTACGGTCAGGTCATCGAACTGACCGCTCCGGGCGTCAACGTCCGCACGGCCTGGCTGGACGGCGGGCACCGAAACCTGACGGGCAACAGCTTTGCCTGTCCGCACATCAGCGGTATCGTCGCCCGGTTCGTCGAGGGTTACCCCAATCTGACGCCGTTTCAGGTCAAGTCTGCGCTGTACGCGATCGCCCGCGAAAATACGGGCGAACAAAACGGCTGAAAACGCGGAATGTGTAACGTGAACAGCGGCAAAAACCGTTTCAAATCGATCTCACCCTTTCAATGAATTTGAAACAACTTAAGTCCTTTATTCAGCGACTTTAACC
>CALDGX010000133.1 GCA_937941715.1 uncultured Chloracidobacterium sp.
TAGCCGAGTTATCAGAACGCGTAGGGAAGAAAATGAAGCCAGCCGAAGTGAGCACACCGTCGGATCAAGAGGTGCTGGTAAAGAGGGGCTTCGATGCGCCGCTGGAGCTGGTGTGGCAGGCATATACGGAGCCACCGTTGATGCGTCGTTGGTTGACGGCCATGCCCGGATGGACGATGCCGGTGTGCGAGATGGATGTTCATGTGGGCGGAAAATATCGCTGGCGCTGGCGAAATGAAGAGGACGGCATGGAGTTTGGGTTCACGGGAGAGATGCTTGAGGTCGTGTTGCATTCGAAGATCGCGCACACGCAACTCTACGACCCCGGCGACTCCGAATTCGGATCGATGGGCGGCGAACCGTCGATCATCACGGTCACGTTCAACGAAACCGACGGCGTCACGCATGTGGCGACCTCGATAAAGTTTGCTTCAAAGGCGGATCGCGATGCGGCCGTTTCGACCGGCATGACGGATGGAATGGAGATGAGCTACCAGTCGCTCGATGGAGTGCTGGCGACGCTAGCGTAGCGGCGATTGAAACTCGAAGAAAGATATGAAAGCAGTCGTTGTAAGAGAAGCGGGACCACCAGAGGTTTTGAAGATCGAAGAAATTCCAATTCCGACACCCAAAGAAGGTTGGGTGCTGATTCGTGTAAAAGCCTTTGGCCTAAATCGTTCGGAAATGTTTACGAGACAGGGGCATTCGCCGAATGTAAAATTTCCGCGTGTCCTGGGAATCGAGTGCGTTGGCGTTATCGAAGATGCGAATGGAACGAATTTCCACAACGGTCAAAAAGTAGCGGCGATCATGGGTGGAATGGGACGCGAATTTGACGGTGGCTATGCCGAATATACTTGTGTTCCGCAGGCAAACGTTTTTCCGGTCGAAACCGATCTGGATTGGGGAATTCTAGGTGCAATACCCGAAATGTTCCAAACCGCGTACGGCTCCTTAACCGTAGGATTGGAAATTGAAGCAGGGCAGACTCTGCTCATCCGGGGCGGAACTTCCTCGATCGGGATGACGGCGGCAAGCCTTGCAAAAAGCATGGGGTTGAACGTTGTTTCGACCACTAGAAATCCAGACAAAATGGGACTTCTGAAAGACCATGGCGTTGACGAGGTCATTATTGACGATGGGATGATCGCCACCAAAGTGCGTGAGGTCTTTCCAAATGGCGTTGACCGTGTTCTCGAACTTGTCGGAACAACAACTTTGCTAGATTCCCTTAAATGCGCCGTACCGGGCGGAATCGTTTGTATGACGGGAATCTTGGGAAATGCCTGGACCCTCAAGGAATTTACACCGATGGGCGACATACCGCATTCGGTACGCTTAACCGTCTATACTGGCGAAGCGAAGAATTTATCAACGAGCCTTTTACAGGAATTTGTGAACGGCGTCACTAGTGGCAAAAATAAAATCAAGATCGACCGCACATTTACCATCGACGAGATCGTTGAAGCTCACCGCTATATGGAATCAAATCAGGCAAGCGGAAAGCTCGTTGTTTTGGTGTAATGCTGCGCGGATATCTTTCACGCGTCTTATCGAAGGCGCAAGCGAGCTAGGAGCTTTAGCCACGAATGAAACGAATATCACTAATAAAATGATTCGTGCCATTCGTGTTATTCGTAGCTAAACGATCTTAATTACTATATGAACGTACAAAAACAGATCAAAGAACATATTGCGAGTCACCCGGAACCGAAACGCAGTGAGATGCAGCAGTTGCACGACCTCATTTTGGGAGTAAATCCGGGATGTAAATTGTGGTTTCTCGACGGCAGAAACAACGAAGGCAAGGTCGTTTCTAATCCGGATATTGGCTACGGGTCTCGCGATCACAAATACGCCGACGGTACGATCAGCGAGTTCTATCAGATCGGCCTGAGCGCGAACAAAACCGGGATCTCCATCTATATCCTCGGTATCGACGACAAGAAATACCTGGCCGAAACATACGCCGGCAGCCTCGGCAAAGCGACCGTGACCGGGTATTGCATCAGGTTCAAAACTCTAAAAGATATAAACACCGACGTTCTCGAAGCGGCAATACGATTTGGATTTGAGAATACTAATAATAAGGCAAACTGATCCTCGCGAAGTTACAGAACAAATGATAGTTAACACTGCATTTAATGTTTATTCCGACGCACGAGGAGGAGACCCAGACAGAACGAGTGCGACACTTCGTTCATACCATAAATTTTTGTGGTGCAAACCTTTGCCAAATGGACACATATTTGAGTTGACTGACAAGAAAAACGGAGTTTACCTGTACCACAATTCAGAACTTGGAGAATATTTCTTGGGAAGTGATGCAATTACTCATTCGTACAAAAATCACAAACGAAAAATGTGGCTTACTCAACAAATACAAGACGAGGTTAGCGAACTTTTTGACACAGGTTCAACTATTGGTGCGTTTACATTGTTCCCAAACAATCGAGTTGACGGACAGCATACGATAAATCAAGCCCGCGGGGTCAACAGTTCAATCGACGACAGATTTGACTTAACGTTAGAGTGTATTCGCCGCTTCTATTTGGGACAAGAAAGTCCGCTCTACGAAACGTTATCGCGATATGAAAACTTCTTCGAACTGTTTGAGAGTTTTGAAGGTTATTTCAAGTTCTTTTTGCTCGACGACCTCGTTAACCAAAATCAAGAAATAATATTTTACCTGCCTTTTGACGGGTTCAAAACCAAACCCATATTCTCCAGCATTGATGAATATCTGAAACATAAAATGGGAGTAATGAACTTCATTAGATCACGAAACAAAAGAATTGAAACCTATGTAAACCAGCGGGCGGAGGAATTGAACGTCCAATAAACGGAATTAAGATAATGAGAAAGATAATTGCAGCAGAATTCATGACGATCGATGGTGTCATTCAGAACGAGGAAGAGGACGGCGACGGGTTTAAGTATGGCGGGTGGTTTTTTCCCTATGCGGACGAGGTGACGGGCGGCGTGGTGCAGGAGCGGCTGGCGAAGCCGATGGATCTGTTGTTGGGGCGGAAGACCTTTGACGGTTGGGAGACGTACTGGCCGACGCATTCGAACTTCTGGCCGAACGTGATGACCGCGACGAAGTACGTCGCTTCGAACAGACGCGACTCCAGCGACTGGCAGCCGAACGTATTCCTCAGCGGCGACATCGCAGGACACGTACGTGAGATCAAACAACAGGACGGCCCCGATATCTACGTCATGGGCAGCGCCGATCTGCTCCGGACGCTTTTCAAAAACGACCTCGTCGATGAGATGGAACTCATGATAATCCCCATCACCCTCGGCACCGGAAAACGCCTTTTCGAAAGCGGCACCATCCCCGCGTCCTTCAAGGTGACGAGCAGCCAGGTCGCCCCAAAAGGCATCATCTGCGTAACCTACCAACGCGACGGCGACGTAAAAACAGGCGCACCTCAGATAAAAGAGGACGAAAAAAAACTCCTCGCCGCGTAGCGGCAGATCGACTTTAGCCGTGGACGTTTGTCCACGGTCCAAATGATGGTTAAACCTCGTCGCGTAGCGACGACTGAAAAAATGGCGAATACGTATTCAAATTTGTTCTACCACATCGTTTTCAGCACCAAGGGCCGGAAGGATCTTATTACTCCTGATATCGAAGAGCGTGTCTGGGCATACATTGGCGGTATCGCGAGAAATCACGAGATAATTGCCGTTCAGGTGGGCGGCATCGAGAACCACATTCACATTTTGATACTGGCAAAGCCGAAGATCGCACCGAGCCAGATCGTCCAATGGCTGAAAGGTGAATCATCACGGTGGATACATGAAACGTTTCCGGAATTGAATAAGTTTGCCTGGCAGGACGGATTTGGCATTTTTTCGGTCAGCAAATCGAATGTGCCGGAGGTTGTCGATTACATAAAAAATCAACGCGAACATCATAAAAAACAGAGTTTCGAGGACGAATACATTTCGATGTTGAGGTTGAACGGGATCGATTACGATGAACGATATGTCTTCGATTGATTCAATCGTCGCTACGCGACGATGGGCATTATATCTTGACGTTCCGTGGACAAACGTCCACGGCTAAATTCAATGGACCGCTACGCGGCCAAGAACAGGAACACTGAATATGAAAATACCAACTTTTGTCTTGATGGCGTTGCTTACGGGGCTCCTCGCCGGTATCGCATCGGCCCAACAGAAACCAACAACGGGGTACGCGCCGGTTAACGGGTTGAAGATGTATTACGAGATCCGGGGCAGCGGCGAGCCGGTGGTGCTGCTTCATGGGGCGTTCATGGCGATCACGGACGAGTGGCGGTTGTGGATCAACGAACTCGCCAAGACGCGTAAAGTCATCGCCGTCGAAATGCAGGGCCACGGGCGTACTGCCGACATCAGACGCGACATTACTTACGACAACCTCGGGGATGATGTGGCAGCGTTGCTCGACTATCTGAAGATCGAGCGGGCGGACCTTGTCGGTTACAGCCTTGGTGCCGGTGCGGCGATGAATTGTGCTATCCGACACGGCGAAAAGGTGCGGAAGGTCGTAAGCATCTCAGCCCCAATCCGCCGCGACGGTTGGGTCAAGGAAGCAAACGATGCGTGGCCCAACTTCTCGCCTGAGATGTTCAAAGGCACGCCCGCCGAAACCGAACGAGAGAAACTAAATCCGGTGCCGGGCGGCTTTCCGGTTTTTTTCGATCACATCAAAGCGGCGGCTATGCGGCCTTGGGACTTCGGAGCCGATAACCTCAAGGCGACCAAAGCCCCGTTCTTCTTCATCCACGGCGACGCCGACGGCGTCCGGATCGACCACATCGCCGAAATGTACCGTCTCAAAGGCGGCGGCAATACCCACGCCGACATGCAGCCGCGCGTCGAATCGAGACTCGCCATCCTCCCCAACACAACCCACGTCACACTAATGGACCGCATGACCACGATCGTCCCGATGATAAACGACTTCCTCGACGCAAAGCCCCAAAAGTGATAGATAATCAAAAAAACCGACCCGTTTCCGAGCCGCTTTTGTTATCCATCAAACAACGCCTGAGGGCGTCACTCTTAACGACCTACGCCTGATCGAAACGGTCCGCGTTCATCACCTTGTTCCATGCAGCAACAAAATCCTTGACGAACTTCTCTTTCGCGTCGGCACAGGCATATACCTCAGCGAGTGCCCGTAGCTCCGAGTTTGAACCGAAAATCAGATCAACGCGCGTTCCGGTCCATTTAGCCTCACCAGTCTTACGGTCGGTCCCCTCGTACACGTCTTGCGAAACCGGTGCCCATTTTGTACTCATATCGAGCAGGTTGACAAAGAAATCATTGGTCAATTGGCCCGGCCGCGATGTGAAAACGCCGTGCTTCGATCCGTCGTAGTTCGCCCCCAGAACACGCAACCCGCCAATGAGCACCGTCATTTCCGGAGCCGTCAGACCCAGAAGTTGTGCCTTGTCGATCAGCATATCTTCGGCCGGGGTCGAGTTATGCGCCCGCTTGTAGTTTCGGAAGCCATCGGCCTGCGGCTCGAGGACTTTGAACGAATCGACCTCGGTCTGCTCCTGGGTCGCATCGCCGCGGCCTGACGTGAACGGCACCGAGATGTCGTATCCGGCATCATTCGCCGCCTTCTCAACAGCAGCGTTGCCACCGAGAACGATGAGGTCTGCGATCGAAACATTTTTGCCGCCGGCGTTGAATTCGGACTGGATGCCGCTGAGAATATTCAGCACCTTGTCGAGTTGCTGCGGATTGTTGACCTCCCAAAATTTCTGCGGCGAAAGGCGAACACGAGCACCATTGGCTCCACCACGATAATCTGAGCAGCGGAACGTTGACGCGGACGCCCAAGCTGTCGAAACGAGTTCTGATACGCTGAGCCCCGATGCGAGGATCTTCTCTTTCAACACTGCCTCGTCGCCTGCATCAAGGCGGGTGCCGGCCGGAACCGGATCCTGCCAAATCAGATCTTCGGACGGGACGAACTTGCCCAGATAGCGGGCCTTCGGGCCCATATCGCGGTGCGTCAACTTGAACCAGGCTCGTGCAAAAGCATCTGCGAACTCCGCCGGATTCTCGTGAAAGCGCCGCGAGATCTTTTCATACGCCGGATCCATGCGCATCGCCATGTCGGCGGTCGTCATCATCGGGAGATGCTTCTTGTTCGGATCGGCAGCGTCAGGAACGGTTGGTTCGACTCCGACCGGACGCCATTGATGCGCCCCGGCGGGGCTCTTCGTCAATTCCCATTCGTTGCCGAACAGCGTATCGAAATAGCTGTTGTCCCATTGGATCGGCGTCGGCGTCCAGGCTCCTTCGATGCCGCTCGTGATTGTGTCGGCACCTTTACCCGATCCGTAGGTGCTGAGCCAGCCAAATCCCTGTGCTTCGATCGGCGCCGCTTCGGGCTCAGGGCCGACATTTGCGGCGTCACCGGCACCGTGAGCTTTGCCAAATGTATGCCCGCCGGCGGTAAGTGCGACCGTCTCCTCGTCATTCATCGCCATTCGGGCAAATGTTTCACGGATATCGCGGGCTGAAAGCAGCGGGTCAGGGTTGCCGTCGGGGCCTTCGGGGTTAACGTAGATCAGACCCATCTGCACTGCGGCAAGTGGATTTTCGAGGTCGCGCTCACCCGAATAGCGGCTATTCGGCTTGTCGCTTGTCGCGAGCCATTCGCCCTCCGCACCCCAGTAAACGTCTTCTTGTGCCTGCCACACGTCGGCCCGGCCGCCCCCGAACCCG
Source organism: uncultured Chloracidobacterium sp. (assembly GCA_937941715.1). Lineage (GTDB taxonomy): Bacteria > Acidobacteriota > Blastocatellia > Pyrinomonadales > Pyrinomonadaceae > OLB17. Next base: position 6,745 of record CALDGX010000133.1, read on the forward strand.
AATGTCCTGAAGCCCATCGACTCGAGTGCCGCATTGCCCGCAAGGATAAAGAGATCCGCCCATGAGAGTTTGCGGCCGTATCTTTGTTTGATCGGCCATAGCAGACGTCGAGCCTTATCGAGATTGCCATTGTCAGGCCAACTGTTGGTTGGCGCAAATCGCTGTTCGCCCTGGCCCGCTCCGCCGCGGCCATCCGATACTCGGTAGGTTCCGGCCGAGTGCCACGCCATGCGGATGAAAAACGGGCCGTAGTGGCCATAGTCAGCCGGCCACCAGTCCTGCGAATCAGTCATGAGGGCCTTTAAGTCCGACATAACTGCATCAAGATCGAGGCTCTTGAATTCCGCTGCGTAGTCGAAACCATCGCCCATCGGGTCGGCAAGTTCCGAATTCTGCCGAAGAGCCTTAAGGTCCAACGCGTTTGGCCACCAATCGCGATTGGTCCGCCGAGTACCGGATGTATGTTTGACGACACCGCCCGTGAACGGGCATTTGCTTGATTCGGACATCTGCTGATTATTGATTTCGTTTTCCATCGTCGAGGCTCCTTATTAGTACGAGTTTTAAACCCTGCGAATGACGGTCGGACGGCAACCTGCCTCCCGACGCTATTTGTCACAAGCTTGAACGCTCACTTCTTTGGATTTAGAATAATTCTAATTCTAAACATAAGTCAAGCCGCAATTCCGTCTTCATCAAAAAATTTAGCGATAGTTAGCGGTTGGGGTGATCAAGCGGATCTCTCGGTCTTTCATCGAGGAATTTCGCGAGCGATCGGGTATAGATCGAAACGATCGCCGAGCTCTTAGAGCGGGTCCGATCACTCCGCCGTGATCAGGAGGTTTTTGGGGCCGATCGGAGAAACCAGTCGACGAATTTAGGAATGCCGTCGGCTATCTTTGTGGATGGGTCGTAGTTAAGCAATTTGCGGGCCTTTGCGATGTCAGCGAAGGTACAGGGGACATCGCCGGGCTGCATCGGCTGGTTGTCAATAATGGCCGTTTTTCCGAGGGCCTGTTCGAGCAGCGAGATCAATTCTCGCAGTTCGATCGTTTGCGACTCACCGAGGTTGAAGACCTCGTGCATCGAGGCATCATAATCGATCGAAGCTCTGACGCCCTGCATGATGTCGTCAATGTAGGTGTAATCTCGCCGGGTCGTACCGTCTCCGAACATTTGGATCGGTTTATCTTCGCTGATCAGCTTTGCAAATTTATGGATCGCCAGATCCGGACGCTGGCGGGCACCGTAAACCGTAAAGAACCGCAATCCGATAGTGCGGATCCCGTGCAAATGGGAATATGTATGACAGAGCAATTCGCCCGCTGCCTTGGTCGCTGCATATGGCGAGATGGGCTGATGGATCCGGTCGTCCTCGGAAAACGGCATTTTGCAATTGATACCGTAAACGCTCGACGAGGACGCAAAAACGAACTGCTTGACCTGGTGGATCCGTGCCAACTCAAGCAGATTTAGGGTTCCGGTCACGTTGGTCTCAAAATATAGACGGGGCTGCGTAAGCGACGGCCTTACGCCCGCCCGGGCGGCGAGATGCACGATAACGTCAAACCCGGCATTGGCAAATACCTTTGCCAGTGCTTCCGTGTCTCGAATATCAGCCTCGACCAACCGGTAATCCGGATCGGTCAGGTGTCCGGCGATATTGACACGTTTGATCTCCGGCGAGTAGAAGTCATTCAGATCGTCAATAACGGTGATCCGCCAATCCCCCTCGGCAAGCAGACGGTCGACAAGGTGCGACCCAATGAATCCGGCTCCGCCGGTTATCAAAATGTTTCGTTTCACGATGATAGTGCTCAGCTCGCGGCAAAATAGCAGTCACAAGGCCGAACTGTCAAATTACCATAAACGCCAAGCATTTCGCCAAAACACTAATTAAGAAATTTACGTCGGGCGTGGTGCCGGTGGAGCAGTTCCTCTAAAAAGCCCTCGTAAGTAAAATCGGCCATATCGTAGTTGGGTTTAAGCTTATACATCAGCGGCAGTGCGATCCGCCAAGCCATCCAAATACGCTGTTTGTCGGATAGGTCCCACCGCCGGCGAAGAAAGCTCTCAACGACCTCTATTTCAGCATCCGTCACCCGTTCCAGATCGGCCTGAAATTCGATGCGTTTCTGCACGCGGCTAAATGCGGTATCGCTGACCGGATTTGAAAAGGTTTCGGCAAATGTTGGGGCCTCGCCGGCTCGTTCCCGAATTACCACGGTACCGGCAAAAATATCGCCCAATCGCTGATCGCGATTGCTCAGAAATATTGTGATGAGTCCGATCGAATAGACGGGCACGATAAATCCCGGAACCGCGTCGCCGATCCGCAAGAGGTTGCGAGCGATCGCTTCCCATAACGTAATGGGCCTTCCGTCTTCACGGATAACTCGGAGCTTGAGGAGCTTTTTTCCGGGCGTCTGGCCATTCCATAGCCATTCAAAGAAGATGAAATAGCCCGCAAAAATTAGAAAAAGGGCGAGTATCGTTATAGCGACCGTCCATTTCGGCATCTCGCCGAAGAGTTTGTCCGGCGCGTCCACCACCTCACCTGCACTCATTCCGGCCAGCGCGAGCAGGAACCAGGCAATAATGAGTATCGACAAATATTGAATGAAATGGTCGATCGCAACTGCCAGAAACCGATTTCCGATCGAGGCCAGAGCAAACTCGAGCGGCACGCGTTCGGGCGTTTCGATGATCAGCGTTTCTTCGGTTTCTATTATGTGCCGCGACATTTTCATCGGCTATTATTCGGTGATTCAGCCGCAAAAGCAAAACTCGGCGCCCTATATTGGCAAACTGGTTTGGCGTTCTCTATACTCTAAGGAGCGGAATTGCCGCCTTTGGATCACAAATTTTGAAAACGGAACTTAATCGAGCACCAATCTCAGCCGCCGGCCGCCGCTTTGCGATCGTCGTCAGCCGCTGGAATCACGAACTCACGTCCAGGCTCGCAGCCGGTGCGGCCGAGGCCCTCAGCGGCGCGGGCACGGATGCTGGCGATGTCGAAACCTTCTGGGTGCCCGGAGCTTTTGAACTGCCGCTTGCGTGCCAGATGGCCGCGGAAACCGGCGAATTTGACGCCGTGATCGCCCTCGGCGTAGTGATCCGCGGCGATACGCCCCACTTTGACTATGTGGCCGGACAGGCCGCTGCCGGCATCATGAATGCCGGATTGAATACCGGCATCCCGATCCTTTTTGGCGTCATTACTGCCGACACAACCGAACAGGCGGTCGCTCGTTCGGGCGAAAAAGAAGACAATAAAGGCTACGAGGCCGCACTCTCGGCGATCGAGATGACGTCGCTGTGCCACGAATTTGCCGACCGCGAACAGATGTTCTCCGTCGAAGACAAGGTGATCCCGAATGTCGTTTGAAAAGGTTGAAAAAAGCTCGGGAACCCGACACAAGGCCCGCGAATGTGCCCTGCATATGCTTTTTGCGTATGACTTGGTCAGGCAGGAACGCTTTACGTCCGGTGACTATTGGGCTGAGCTTGGGCTCGAGCAGTTTCACAAAGGTGCAAATGATCTGCTTCGGCGAGTCACCACCGGGGCGGATGACCTCGGAAAGTATTTTGACCAGATAAAGGCCCTGCTCAAACGTGCGGACAGCCTCGACCGAGAAAGCTCGAGAGCGGCCAAGCTAAAGCACCTCGACAATCTCAACGGCCTTCTTCGAATGACCTATGGCAAACTTCGCGATTCGGTCGCGAACAACGACGGTCCGGATACGGAGGACGTCAAGGTCGTGCTCAATGAGATCAAGACTCAATTCGAGAGGCTCGTTGGCGACTTTCGGCATCTCGAGTCGTTGGACAAGAGCGACTTCTTCAAAGAGGAGCACCGCGAACTCAAGGACCTGTCCGTACGAGTTGAAACGGCACTCAACGATCTTTTGACCAAGACCCTGCCGGCGATCGAGGAGATGATAGTTGCGGTTACGCCGGCAAGGACCTTTGCCGATGATCTAGCTCTCGGAACTATCGCCAACGTCGATACCATTGACAGCCGCATTAAGACCCGAGCCGAGCACTGGCGTATCGAACGAATGGCGATCGTCGACCGCAACGTCTTGCGATTGGCCGTCTACGAATTTCTATTCGCCGACACGCCGCACACGGTCGTTATTAACGAAGCACTCGAGATAGCCCGACGATTTTCCACCTACGAAGCGACACAATTCATAAACGGGATTCTCGACGCCATCAAGCAGGATCTCGACAACGCGGCCGCCGGAGGCTTGTCCGACAACGATAACGATGGAGACAACTCCAAGCCCAAACCTGCACGTTCGCGATCGCGTTCATCTGCAAAATGACGCTGTCCCGAATATTCGCGGCAATTGCCGCTGTTTGTGTGCTTTTGATCGTCGCACCCGCGCAAGAACTCCCCAAAAAGATCCGCGGTTACAAGGTCCATAACGCCAGGATCGACGTCGATAGTGGTGACAGTTCAACGCGATCGACTGGTGTCGACGGCGCTGTTTCGGTCGGTTCGCCGACTCTGGTCGATATCGGGTTCAGCGGTGTCACGCTCGACGTCGGAGGCTCATTTATGGCCATTGATCAAAGCGGGTCGATCGACTTTCTCACCTTCAAGGATCTTCGTGTCAACGGTATCGACGTCGACGCAGATGAGTACCGCCATTCATTCTCATTTACGAAAAATAAGGCCGTCAGGCTTCCGTCGCCGATCAGGGTCAAGATCGGCACCTTGGATCTCGCTAAAGCCGCTTACCGGGAATACGTATCCTCAAAAGAAACGTGGAAGGTGACGGGAACTGTCTTCGCATTTGGCCGATTTAGAAGATTCGGAATGAGTTTTAAACGCGTTGTGCCGATCAAGATCTCGCTGCTGATACCGAATCCGATACCCGCCGCTCTCCGAAACTAAGAGAAACTACGTTTTTTGGCCGGATTGCGATAAAATTGAAGTTTGAGCAATTTTAGGCGAGGAATCCTATAAAACCGTGAGCGAAAATAAAGATCTATCCGCATTTATTCAAGAAAATTTTGGTTCGAACGCGACCTATGTCGAAGGGCTTCTGGCACGCTATCGCAGCGATCCAAAGCAGGTTGACGACGCATGGCAGGAGTATTTTGGCGACCTGTTGGGCGGCAGGAAACCCGGAGACACGACCCCCGCGACTTCGGCTGTAAGCACTAACGCTGTCTCGTCGCCCGCCGCTTCAACAACTCCGAAACCGCCGGTTGTCGTGCCTATTTCTGGTGACGTTTCACCCCGTCCGATAACCGGACCGGCCAAAAAGATCGTCGAAAACATGGAGACGAGCCTCACGGTTCCGACGGCCACTAGTTTCCGTACCATCCCCGTCAAGGTGCTTGAAGAAAACCGACGGATCATCAACGACCATCTGGCTAAGGGACTGCATGGCAAGGTCTCGTTCACCCACTTGATAGCTTGGGCGATCGTTTCGGCCATCCGGTCTTACCCTAATATGAACGTTGGATTCGGCATCGTTGATGGCGTGCCGTCGCGACTCGAACATCAGGATGTAAACCTCGGTATAGCTATCGATATTGAGAAAAAAGACGGTTCGCGAAATCTGTTGGTGCCGAATATCAAGGCCGCTGACAAGATGACATTTGGCGGCTTTTTCTCTGCCTACAACGAACAGGTCAAAAAGGCTCGCGACGGTAAGCTTGAGATAGCTGATTTTCAAGGCACGACGATCTCGCTGACAAATCCGGGTACGATCGGCACGGCTGCCTCAAATCCGCGTCTGATGTCCGGTCAGAGCGCCATCATCGCGACCGGAGCCATCGAATATCCGCCTGAATATCAGGCGATGACGGCAGGCACGATATCGGCTCTCGGCATCAGCAAGATCGTGACCATTACGAATACGTACGATCACCGAGTGATCCAGGGAGCAGAGAGCGGGCTGTTTCTCGCCCGGATAAATGAGCTTCTGAAAGGACAGCATGGGTTCTACGAGGAGATCTTTGCCGATCTCGAGATCCACTACCCGCCGCTTCGTTGGGCTGACGATTATAACCCCTCGCTGTTTGGCGGAGAACAAGCTCAGGTCGAAAAACAAGCGAATGTTCTGCAGTTGATAAACGCTTACCGCGTTCGCGGACATATGTTGGCCGATATCGATCCGCTCAACATGACAACTCACTACACGCCCGAACTGGACCTCGAAAATTTCGGTTTGACAATTTGGGATCTGGACCGCGAATTCATCACCGGCGGGCTTCACGGCGAGCAGACCGCCACGCTTCGCCGCATCCTGGACATCCTTCGCCGTGCGTATTGCGGGAAGGTCGGCGTCGAGTACCGCCATTTAAGGAGTGATGAGCAAAAAGAATGGATCCGTCGGCAGGTCCGCGAACAGTTCGTCGACACTAAACCGCTCACGCCGGAGACCAAAAAGGAATTGCTGCAGAAGTTGATCGAGGCAGAGCAGTTCGAGCAGTTCCTGCATAAAAAATACCTCGGGCAAAAACGCTTTTCGCTCGAAGGCTGCGAAACCGTCATTCCGATGCTCGACCAGTTGATCGAGGGTGCATCGGCCCGCGGCGTCGATGAGATCTATATGGGAATGGCACATCGGGGCCGCCTCAATGTCCTCGCCAACATCGTCGGCGACCCGGAAAAGGGTGATATGGCGGAACGTATCTTCACCGTTTTTGAAGGCACTTCACATCCTAATTTCCCTGCCGACGAGGGCGACGTTAAGTATCATCAGGGCGCCATCGGACTCCGTAAGACGAAAGCCGGCCGGGATCTCCATATCCGGTTGTCGTGCAACCCGAGTCACCTTGAGACTGTAAATCCGGTTGTCGAAGGGATGGCACGGGCGCGTCAGGACGAACTTCGCGAGGGCGAAAACCGGCCGCGTGAAGAAGTTTACGATCAGATTCTACCGCTGTTGCTTCACGGTGACGCCGCATTTGCCGGGCAAGGCGTAGTGATGGAAACGCTCCAACTCGCCGGTTTGCCGGGCTATCGGACCGGCGGGACGATACATCTGGTCATTAATAACCAGATCGGTTTCACGACATCGCCCGGGCTTAGCCGCAGTTCGATCTATTCGACCGATGCCGCCCATGTCACGCAAACACCGGTATTTCATATCAATGCCGACGATCCGGAAGCCGCGTTTCGCGTCATTCAGATAGCACTGGATTATAGACGCGAGTTCAACCTTGACGTCGTGCTCGACCTTATCGGGTTCAGGCGGCTCGGTCACAACGAAGGCGACGAACCGAGCTACACCCAACCCGTGATGTACGCTCGAGTCAAGGCTCATCCCGGCACGCGGCATATGTATGCCCAGCAGTTGATCCGCGAGGGAGTGATCACCGAGGACGATCTGGCGGCGATGACGGGTAAGGTCGTCGAGAAGTATGAGGGCATTCTTGCCCGAGCTAAGAACATCGCCGCAGAAAAGCCGGCCAAGGCCGCTCTCGCCGCCCCGCCGGCCGAAGACGACGGTTCGAACATACTCGAGACCGGCGTGCCCGCCTCGGTGCTTAAGACCGTTTCCGAAAAGATCTCGTTGGTTCCGGAAGGGTTCAGCGTAAACCCGAAAATGGTCGGCCAGCTTGCTCGGCGGGCAAAGATGGGCGAGGGCGAAGTGCCGATGGATTGGGCATTTGGCGAGCTTATGGCGATCGGGTCGCTTGTTCTTGAAGGTTCGTCAGTTCGAGTCAGCGGACAGGATTCAGGACGCGGCACTTTTTCGCAACGGCACGCCAATATGTACGATACGATGACGGGCGAACGCTGGGCTCCGCTGAACGAACTCCGGAGCGGCACGAACCCGAATGCTCGTGCTTATATCTTCGACAGTTCGCTTTCGGAGTATGGAGTACTTGGTTTTGAGTACGGCTATTCTGTCGTTTCGCAAAACGAGCTGGTCGCCTGGGAGGCCCAGTTCGGTGATTTTTCGAACGGCGCTCAGATAATGATCGACCAGTATATCTCGTCGTCGGAGGACAAATGGCAGCAGCGGTCCAGGCTCGTGATGCTGCTGCCGCACGGCTACGAAGGCCAGGGCCCCGAGCATTCGTCGGCCCGGCTCGAACGCTATCTCCAGTTATGTGCCGAAAACAATATGCAGGTCTGTTACCCGTCGACGCCGGCACAGTACTTTCATATGCTGAGGCGGCAGGTCAAACAGGAGATCGCAAGGCCGCTCGTTGTGATGACGCCAAAGAGCCTATTGCGATTGCCGGCTGCAACCTCAGAGATGTCGGAGCTTGAAAGCGGCGGTTTCCGGCCGGTCATCGATGACGCCTCGGTCACGGATAAGTCTAAGATCAAGCGGTTGTCGATCTGTAGCGGCAAGGTCTATTATGACCTCGATGCGGCTCGCTCGGCGGCGGGCAATACGGATGTCGCTATTATCCGGCTGGAACAATTCTATCCGTTCCCGACGTCGATGCTCACGGAGGTCATAGCGGCGTACAAGAACGCAAACGAGATCGTCTGGACACAAGAAGAGCCACGAAACATGGGCGGATGGACCTTTGTCGAACCGCGATTGCGGAACATCCTCCCCGACGGCGTTACGCTCCAATATGTCGGCCGGGCAGCCTCGGCATCGCCTGCGACCGGTTCGTACGCGATCCACAATCTCGAACAGGCGAAATTGGTCGATGAAACGCTTGGCGCACCCGTCGGCGAGTCATCGGCCGCGGTCTGAACTGTCACAGGCGTAGTATAGAATTAGCCAGAAACTTGAGAACGTTGAATATGAATCTTTCGAAACTGATCACGGTGGCACTCGCGTCATCGCTTGCGATATTGGTCACATTGGCCTGCCAGCCGAAGACCGTCAGCAGCGAGGAACCGCCGAAAACAAATGCCGCAGCACCGGAACCGACCCCGCCGGTCAACAAAGAACCGATCACGGTCGCCGCAGTCGGAGACATCATGATGGCGTCGCCGTTCCCGAATGAAAGCAGGATGCCGCCAAACGATGGTGCAGATCTGCTGAAAGATGTTACTCCGATCCTTTCGGCTGCTGATATCGCCTTTGGCAATCTGGAGGGGCCGATCGTGGACGGCGGCACCTCGGCAAAGTGTCGGCCCGGTTCTACGCAGTGTTTCGCTTTCAGAACGCCTACACGATACGGAAAATACCTAAAAGAAGCCGGATTTGACGTGATGAGTGTCGCCAATAATCACGCCGGCGATTTTGGGCTCGCCGGGCGCGTCAGCACACAAAAGGTTCTGGATGAACAAGGGATAAAATACGCCGGCAGCCTCGAGCCCCCGGCGACCATAGCCTATCTCGACGTCAAGGGCAAAAAGGTCGGCTTCATCGCCTTCGGCCACAACAATGGTATGCCGAACGTCAACGATCTCGCCGGTGCCCGCCAACTTGTGCTCGAGGCTAAGAAGAAAGCGAATCTGGTCATTGTGTCATTTCACGGCGGAGCTGAGGGCACTGATCGGCAGCGCGTTCCGAACGCCAGCGAGATCTTTTTAGGCGAAAATCGCGGCAACCTGCCTGCTTTTGCCCACACCGTCATCGACGCCGGGGCCGACCTTGTGCTCGGCCATGGCCCGCATGTTATGCGCGGGATGGAGATCTACAAGGATCGCCTGATCGCGTATTCACTTGGCAACTTTGCAACCTACGGATGGTTTCGACTCGCGGGTGAAACGGCATTGACGATGGTACTCGAGGTCAAAATTGACGCCGACGGTAAGTTTCTGGGCGGAAAGATCAACGCGGCAACGCTCGAAGGCAAGGGAATTCCGACGCTCGATAAGAACGGAACTTCGATCCGCACAGTACGCAATCTCTCGATTGCCGACTTTGGGCCAAACGCCCCGAAGATAGCCGACGACGGTACAATAACGGCCAAATAGTCCCGTTAGCTAAGGCCGATTCGTTTGATCAGTTCTTTGAACCGCCGGTCGCCCCGCAGCGGTTCGAGGAGCGGTTCGTACTTGGCGTAGATTATCCCGCGATCACGCTGTTCGAACGCCTGCTCCAGCCACGCGAGGCTGGTTTCCCTGTCGCCGAGTCGGACCGGAACAAGTGATTTCAGATAACGCGGATAGTTTTTGAGATGCGGACGGGTTTCGTATTGCTCCAGCCTTTTGTGCCAGACGCCGTTCATTCCATTTTGTTGGTAAGCGGCCTTAAGTTCCTCACCGATCTCGTCCGGTTCGCCGAACTTCGTCGCCGCGATCGCCAGTGCGTTGACCGACTCTGCCTCCATCCCGCCAAATTCAAGCCCGAAGCCCAAATAAAAGTACCCGTAGCCGAAGTCAGGGTCGATCTCAATGATCCTTTTCGCCTGACTGATCAGCGACCCTGAGTCTCGCTTCGTATAAAAGTAACTAGCGAGTCCCGTGGCCGCCATTGCCGAATCGGGTGCAAGCGATATCGCCTTTGAAAAGTGCTTTCTCGACTCGTTGAACCGGCCCAATACGTTCAGGAGATCGGCGTACCATTGATGAGCAGTAGCAGACGCCGGGTCCAATTCGATCGCTTTCAGGAACTCACTCTCGGCACCGGCCCAGTCCCAATCGTGAAATGCCCGAGCATATCCGAGGGTCGTATGGGCGACCGAAAGTTCCGCGTTTACACGTTCGGCGTCAGGCAGAGCGTGGGTTTGCCGGTCAGGCAGTGCGGCCGAGTAATATTCGGCAAGCATCCGATGACTATCGGCAAGCCCCGAATACGCGAATGCAAAATTCGGGTCCTGGCGGATCGCCTCCTCGAAATGGGCGACAGCCTGTTTTAGTCCCGATTCTGTGCGTTTATTCCAGAAAGAACGCGCTTGTACGTAAGATTGGTACGCCGCCGTGCTGACCTTCGGCATCGCCGCGAACCGATCGTATTTATTTACATCGAGCGAACGCTCATCCGCACTTTCGGTGACAATTGCGATGAACTGATAGCCGCGGCCCGGCACGGTCAGGATGAATTTCGGATCCTTCTTTCCTTCACCCAATGCCTTTCGCAAGACAAAGATCGTCTGAGACAAATTCCCCTCTTCAACGGCCAGTCCGGCCCAAACGCGATCAAGCAGTTCTTCTTTCGTTAGAAGCCGGCCCTTACTACAAACAAGCGTCATCAACAGCAGCACAGCTCGCGGCGTAAGCGCGACCGTTTCACCCGAATCGCGCCGATAGAGCCGTTGCCCCTGCGCGTCAAGCCGAAAGTCACCAAACTCATATATGAGCGGCCGTCCGAGATCCTGCATAGACGAAAACTTGTTTTTGAGATGTTTTGATTTAGTTTTGAGGATTTTTGAGAACAGGTCAAGTTAGATTGTCACCCAAAGCTTGAATTGAAGACCGATTTACCCAAGGTGCAAGGGTTATGAACGATGAACTGGTGACCGCAAATGCGGCCGTCGTCTCAAAGCTACTGGTGATTGCCCCTTTTTCCGCCGACAGTTCTTATACTCACTCCGGCGTACAAACAGGCGAGGAACCACGACTAATCAGATCTGCCGAAGTAAGTTCGGGCCTTCCGTGTCGCCGTGTCTCGCCATCGGGGTGTCGTCATCAGTCCACCCTTTTAATGAAGTATCGAGGGCCGTCATCACCAGTGCCGCCTTCGATTGTTCCGATGCCTGGCGCTATTTGGTGCCGGGCATCGGGATTTTGTTCACGACGCCTCAAATACCGGATAGGTGGGTCGCTGCCGTCGCATGTGCAAATTTCGAATTTCGATCAACCTCGAGGAAAGAATTATGCCAAACATAGATAGTCATCGAATCCCTAAATATGGAAGATATCGTTCATCCCTACGGTTAGTGTTACCGGCTTTCATTGCCCTACTATCGTTCCTGGGCAGCGGCTGTACAACGCTGCCATCGTCCGAGGGTTCGGCCGATCCCAGCTTTTTTAAGGCTGGGCTGGTAGGGTCAGACCGTATCTTTGTGATTCTGCCGGACCTTGCAAGAAATAGGATGATCGTTGCCGGAAAATTTTCCACCATCAACGGTCAGCCGGCGAATAATATTGCGATCTACGATCCCACACAGGATCGATGGTCGATTCCGCCAGTGGGTGTGCGCCATTCTGATGGCGGCTCGTACATCAATGCTCTTGCAATTTCGGGAAGGTACCTTTTTGTGGGAGGCCGATTTACAGAAACCACTGATGGGAGTTTGCCGGGGTTAGGCAGTATTGCTCGGTTCGATCTAGAGACAAGTCAATGGTCCGCTCTTGCGGATGGAGGCCTGTCGAATGGGAACGACGACGCAATAGTTAACGCTCTTAAGGTCATAGGAAATTCGCTCTTCGTTGGCGGGATCTTCGGAAAGCCCCGTTTGCAAATCAACAATCCGGTGATTAGTACCTGTGTCATTCGATACGATATTGTGACTAACAGTTGGTCAGCATTGGCTAATCAGGGCCTCGACGGGATTGTCGATAACCTTGAAGCATTTGCCGGTGATCTTTTCGTGGGAGGCAAGTTTCACGATACGAATGGCTCTTCACCTTTCATTTTGGAACATATTGCTCGATACGACCTGGATACAGAATCTTGGTTATCCCTGCCGGGCGGAGGAGTCAATAATGACGTGCACTCCATTGCCGCTTCCACTTTAGGCGTCTACGTGGGCGGCACGTTCACCGCGAGCGCCGATGAAGCTCAATCTTTGAACAGAATTGCCTTTTTTGCCGCAAATTCGTGGGCGGAGTTACCCGACAATGGCCTTGATAACATACCGAATGCTCTCGCGGTCGTCGGGGACGACCTATATGTCGGCGGATCTTTCACCTCAACCGGCAACGGCACTCCGCTTAACTATATTGCTCGGCTGAATAACAACGTTTGGTCGTCCCTCGAAGGTAACGGACTGGATGGCGATGTATACAATCTCGCCGTTCTCGCGGGCAACTTGTACATCACAGGCGTTTTTACTAAAACCGGCGACGATCCGGTCACCGTCACGGGGTTGAATGGCTTGGCACGCTACGGAACGTCAACTGGAGATTTTGCAGGTAACAGAAGTGAGATATTGAACACGATCGGCTTCATACCCTTCCAAGGCGGAATTGGTCTTAACGGAGAGGTGCGGGCGATCGAGTCGGGGCCGGGCGGTATGATGTACGTTGGCGGCGACTTCACTCAATCGTACGATGGCACTTTGGGATTAAATAAGATCGCCCGGTTCGATCCCGTGACACGGAGATGGTCTGCTCTCGCACTGGGCGGGCTGAACGGCAGGGTGAGAGCGATGGCGATTTCCGGCAATAACTTGTTCGTCGGCGGGGACTTTACTTTTCCCGCTCAGGGCGGGCCGGCGCTAAATCGGATCGCCCGATACGATCTGACGACCAACACATGGTCGGCAATGCCGAGGAACGGGTTGGATAACGGGGTCTACGCACTAAAGGTTGTTGGAAACAGTTTGTACCTTGGGGGACTATTTCAAAATACCCGCGATTTCGTCCAGAGGCTAAATTTGATCGCCAGGTACGATCTAACGGCAAATACCTGGTCGCCGCTCCCCAACGACGGGTTTTCGGGCGGCGTCGTAATGTCCCTTGGTCAGCACGGTAGTGATCTGATAATCGGTGGATATTTCTTTGGAAACGGGGACGGGTCGAACCAAAATATACGCAATCTAATATTTTACAATACGACAACCACAACCTGGACACTGCCGGCAAATATCGGGCTGGATTCGTTTGTAGAAGTACTGGCGATCGATGGCGACCGGATGATGCTGCGAGGGACTTTTCAGGGCACCGCCGATTTTACGATAATCGGATTTAGCGGACTTGCTAACTATGATTTCAGTACCAGTCAATGGAGTTTCGTAGCGGGTAATGCCGACACCCGTGCGTTGCTTCTCAAAACAAATGCCAGCAAGCGTGTAGGCAATGATATGTATATCGGCGGCTCGTTCACGACTGTCGGCGGTCGGATCGCTCTGTATTTCACACGTATTTATCTCCAGCAATGGGGAGGGCTTGCGCCGTTCGCTATGAGTACCGATTGGTTCGCCGGTACGAACTGGACCACCGGAGCGCCGCCGGCATCGGGCACCAGTGTCGTCATACCGGCCGGAACCGGCCCGATCGATATCTCATCCGGTGACGTAACACTTGAGGATCTGATGCTCAACGGCGGAACTCTCACAGTCGGTGCAGGACGCACGCTCACCGTCAACGGCACACTCTCGCTCAGCGGGGGCAAGATCAACGGTCCGGGTTCCGTTATTGTTACGAGATGCAAACCCGACGCTGTAATGTTCGGAGGCTCCAACAGCTATGTCGAAGCGACCCTCACGCGGTGTGTAAGTGACGTCGGCCCATACAACTTCGACGTCGGCACAGCCAATGGTTATTCGCCCATCACGATCAAGAATGTGAACGGAGCGGGCAATGTGTCTGTCAAACCAAATCAAGGTGCGTATTCGGGCCCCGCGACCGGTCTGCCTGCCAATCGTCTTGGACGTTGGTGGCAGATCGAGAATCCGGGCGGTGGTGTGACAAATGCGAATCTGTTTCTCGGATACCTCGACAGCGATGTGTCCGGCATCGAAGGCAATTATGGTGCATATCGCATCTCAGGCGGAATCGCCAGTGGGCTCACTAGTATCGTCAACACTTTTTCAAACACGGTTAATGCACCAAACGTCACGGGCTTCTCGGATTGGACCCTGGCCGATCTAAGTCCAACGGTAGCGAACGCCTCTGTAGGCGGACGCGTGATCACTGCGGCCGGGAACGGTATCGGGAAAACGGTAGTATCGTTGACCGACCAGAGTGGGAATGCCCGGACCGTACTGACCAATGCGTTTGGCTATTATCGTTTTGAAAACGTCGAGGTTGGCCAGACTTATGTCGTGGCGGCGCAAAACAAGCGGTTTCAGTTCGCTAATCCGACGCAGATCATCTCAGTCAGATCGGATGTTACCGACGCTGACTTTGTTTCTTCGCCTTGATCCCTAATCCCTACCAGAGCACAAAAGGGTATTTTGGCGAATGAAAGGGGCACCGAATCAGTCTTCGGTGCCCGACCATTTTCTTGACCCAAAATCCCTATACTAGTCCTGCCTGTTCTGCCCGTCGAACTGCCTCAAGGCGATTGTGGGCACCGAGTTTTTTCAAAATGTGTTGTACGTGATTATTGACGGTCGTTCGGCTGATAAAGAGACTCTCGGCGATCCGCGTTGAATTTTCGCCCCGAGCCAAATGCCTTAATATTTCGGTCTCCCGATTTGAAAGCTCAGTATAGTTGGTCGGTGTGCGCTTTGCGGCCATGATCTGGCTGAGGTGCACCTCCGGCAAACTCGTTTCGTTCCGGACGAAATCGCGAACGAGCAATTCGAATCGCTTTTGCATATCCGCCGGCCGCACGATATGGATCGAATAGCCCTCGGTCGATCGCGTCCCCTCAACTATCATTATCGAGACGTTCACCCATTGCGGACGACCTTCAGAGTGTATCTGTATGTCGTAGCTTTTCAGTGGTTTCCCGATCCTCACCTGATGCTGGACGTTGCAATCCTTGCTGCATTCTCGTCCGCATTCATCGATTCCGCGAACGATCTCGTTGCAGGTCTTACCGATCGCATCCGTTGCCCGAAATCCGAATAGTTCGCCTGCCGCCGTGTTCCACGCGGCTATCACCCCGTGCGCGTCAAGGGCAAACGCGGGATCCGCCGTCCCACTTACGAGCTTTTTGATCTCAACTAATCGCATTGGTCAGATTCATCAGAAAAATGATGCGGAATCATTATTGTTCAGGAATTGATACAAGGCAAATATAGAAAGCGGACAAAGCTATCCGAATACAGGTATCTACTGATGGTCTTTTCTAAAGGCACCGGTTATGGCATTAGAGCGTTAGCTTATCTCGCACGTCAGAGCGAGGGGCGTTCGTACGGCATCGGCGAGATCGCCGCGAGTGAAAAGATACCCTCGGAATATTTGAGAAAACTGCTTTCCGAATTGCGGCGGCACCGCCTGGTCAGTTCGGTTAAGGGCATTCACGGCGGATATATGTTGGCACGTCCGGCCGAGAGCATAACGCTCTGGGACGTTTTCAGCTTGCTTGATCAGGACCCTTATCTGGATGAATGCATCATTTGCGGGTCGCGCGAAGCGGGCCGGTCATGCCCGATCTGCCGCGAATGGAAGCAAATCAGCGACGGTCTTGTGAACCTGTTGAAATGTCAGACGATCGCGGATTTTGCAAACTTTGCGCCTGACGGACAGAAGGAAGGACGGCAAGCAGAACATATCAAGTTATGACATTGACCTGGATAGCCATTATCGCGAGTTTGCTGATGGGAGCAGCGGCGGCCCTGATCTTTATCTACGCCGTCAAGCAAGACTATTTCCGCGATATCGAAGAGATCAAATATCAGGTCTTTTGGTCAGACATTGACGAAGTCGTTAACGAAGTCGAGGAGAAGAATAAGAATGAGCGAGCATAATGACGTTCACCACACCACCGAGAGCAGCGAGCCGATCTCGCGCCGAAAGGTATTGGCGTGGCTGACGAGTATGGGCATATTAGGATCGGCGATCGTCACCGTTTTTTCCAATCTGGTGTTCATCAAGCCGCGGGCCACTTACGGACAGCCGATGCGGTTCAGTATCGGAACTCCCGACGAATATCCGCCGGGAACTCGCATCGCGCTCGGCAATCAAAAGGTCGCTGTGATCCGCGAAGGTAACAAGATGGCCGCAATATCCATCACGTGTACGCACTTGGGATGTATTGTCGGCGTCGCCGATACCGGATTTGCCTGTCCTTGCCATGGTTCACGTTTCGATCAGGATGGCAATGTTACCGGTGGACCGGCCCCAAAGCCGCTGCCTTGGTTTGAGCTCTCAATGGCTCCGAACGGCGAATTGGAAATTGATAAGAGCAAAGAGATCACTGCCGGAAAATGGTTTACCGTATGAGCGACAATATTCAAAAAAAGAGCGTTCTTAGTGTCTTATTGGGATTTCCGTCCGCGGTTTGGACGTCGGTGTTTCGTAATGATCTGCCGCACACCGACCTCGGCCGTTCACGGACGAGCTTCACCAATTTCTTTCTTCACATTCATCCGGTCAAGGTCCATAAACATACTTTACGGCCTTGGTTCACAATGGGCTTAGGGCTGATCAGCCTATTCCTTTTTCTGACCCTCACCGTGACGGGTGTACTGCTGATGTTCTATTACGTTCCGTCGACCACGCAGGCATATGACCGAATGCTCGACCTTCGAGGATCGGTCGCTTTCGGCGTATTTCTGAGAAATATGCACCGCTGGTCGGCTCATGGAATGGTCGCGGTGGTCTTTTTGCATATGTGCCGTGTCTTTTTCACCGGCTCATATAAGAAGCCCCGCGAGTTCAATTGGGTTATAGGCGTTCTTTTGTTCCTGTTGACATTGTTCCTGAGCTTTACCGGATATTTGCTGCCGTGGGATCAGCTTGCGTTTTGGGCGATCACCGTTGGAACAGCGATCGCCGGTTACGCCCCGGTATTTGGCAATGAGATCCGGTTCTTGCTGCTTGGTGATACGACCGTCGGACAAGAAGCTCTATTGAGATTTTACGTCCTTCACGTCGCCGTGCTGCCGCTCATTACCACTCTTTTGATCGCCGTCCACTTTTGGCGCATCCGCAAGGATGGCGGAATGTCGCGGCCGGCCGAGGCCGATATTGTCGTATCGACGGAGCCGACGTCGAAGACCGTTTCGGCTGGTGCTCCGGTCATGGCATTTGCGGGGGCGGACGGTATCAATGTTATCGAGAAAAAGCGCTACGGCATTCAGGGCCTGGTTCGCGGGCCATTCACCAAGGTCGGGAACGTTCCTGACAATTCGGTCTTCAGCTACCCGAATCTGCTGTTGGCTGAACTTTTCGTCTTTATCTTGACGATACTCGGCGTGCTGCTCGTCTCTTTCTTCTTTAACGCCCCGCTCGAGGATCCGGTGAATATTCTGCACCCGCCTAATCCTGCCAAGGCCCCGTGGTACTTCCTCGGTCTTCAGGAAATGGTCAGCTACTCGGCGTTTTGGGGCGGCGTCGGTATTCCGGGACTGGAAGTTTTGATCCTGCTCGCTCTGCCCTATTTCGACCGCGGACAAAAGGGCATCGGTGTTTGGTTCTCACGCGAGCGTCTGTTGGCCAACACTCTGTTCATGACGTTTGTGTTCGTCAACATCCTTCTGATCATCATCGGAACATTTTTCAGAGGGCAAAATTGGGAGTTTGTCTCGCCGTTTTAGTGCGGGTTGAGGAATTATTGTATGAAGACGCGATTATCACTTGCGATAGCGAGCCTGGCGATCCTGGTAGTTCATGGATTCGTTTTCTATCAACAGTTTTTTCATAAATGGGAAACGTATCAAACATCGTATTTTGATCAGGCACGAACACTAGCCAAGACCGATGGCGAACGTGAAGCCCTCGCTTCGCGACGTCCAAAGATCGAACAGATCATTGCCACCCAATTCGGCAGCGACCGGGTCGACCGCTGCACTACCTGTCACATTGCCTCGGATGACCCGCGGTTCAAGGATTCGCCTCATCCGTACAAGTCGCACCCCTTTTCCGAAGAACTTGGCGATCGCCTGGTCGACGGAAAATGGGAGAGACGGCATAAATTCGCCGATATGGGCTGTACGGTCTGTCACGGCGGCCAGGGCCGCGGTCTGGATACGTTCTACGCGCATGGCGAGGACGAGTTTTGGCCCGAGCCGATGCTCGGTTTTGTCACTCAGGAAAACTGGCGAGGCGACCTTAGACCCAAACTAAAGGGTAAGGAGTATATGCAGGCCAACTGTGCTCAGTGCCACACCGACAAGAACTTTAAGGCAACGCCGGCGGTAAGTCGCGGCCGTGAACTCTTTACGCAAAAAAACTGCTACGGCTGTCACAAGATCGACGGTATCTCTAACGGCACGCTCGGACCTGATCTGTCTGAGGTCGGCAAAAAGTGGAAGGTCGATTACCTTTACGAGTCGATCGTCGATCCGCGTGCCAATATCAAGACATCGTTCATGCCGAAGTTCAATCTGACCGAAGACGAGACACGCGACCTTGTCATATTTCTTAAGAGCCGCCGCGGATTCAACTATGCCGAGACAACACTCGACCGGTATCGGGCAACCCTGAACAAGGGCGGAGCCGTACCACCGGCCCAGCCGCCGGCAGGACAAACGACGGCGACTACCGCCCCGGCCGTAAAGTCCGGCGAGCAGTTGATCAACGATCGAGCGTGTGCCGCTTGTCATAAGATCGGCGATAAGGACGGCGGAATTGCTCCGGATCTGTCGTTCGAGGGACTAATGAAGGATGAAAAATGGCTGATCGGTCATTTCAAGGATCCCCGTGCGTTGATCCCGGATTCGATAATGCCGACGTTCGCATTCCCTGACGTTGAGTATTCAGCAATGACCACGTATTTGATGGGGCTGAACAAACCGCCAAGCCTCGGCAGTCCGCAGGAAACTTATCAAAACCTATGCATGCGCTGCCACGGCGAAAAGGGTGATGGACACGGCATGATCGCCACCTACCTTGACCCGTATCCGCGTGACTTTACAAACGCCGGATTTATGAACAGTAAGACTGACGAACGGCTCGCCGCCTCGATCAAGAATGGCGTCGGCGGAACGTCGATGCCCGCATGGGGCAAGGTTCTCAGCGACGACCAGATCAAGGGTGTTCTGGCCTACATCAATCAGAACTTCACCAAGGAGGCCCGCCGTGAGATCAAGCCCCGCGATGTGCCCGAACAGAATCCGGTCGCTATGACGACCGAATCGATCGCTCGCGGCGAAGCCGCCTATCTGAACCGCTGCACCGGCTGTCACGGCCGTAAAGCGGACGGAAAAGGCCCGAATTCGCTGGACATCCTGCCGCGGCCGCGTAATCTGCTGAACTCACAGTTCATAAACAGCGCGACCGACCGCCGATTGTTCGAATCGATACTTTACGGCGTTCAGGGCTCGGCGATGCCGCCGTGGATCGACTACGGCCTTACGAAAGAAGATGTCGGCGACCTGGTGAACTACATCAGAAGCCTTAATCAAAACAAGAAAGAACTGGCGGCATTGGAACTTGTCGCGATGTGCCACTAGGCAGCTATTGGAGGCTATATGGAAAAAGAGGAAATCATTCAAGACGCCGGCGAAATACCTGTATCGACAGCGGCCGTGTACTCAGAGTCGATCCACGAGGACAGGACCGCAAAGATGTTCCTGATCAGTTCGATCGTCTACTTTTTTATTGTCGGAATAATCGCGTTGCTGATCGCCGCCAAATTCGTGTTCCCGACATTTCTCGGGACCATCCCGCAGCTCACTTACGGCCGCCTTCGCCCGCTTCACGTAAACGGCATGCTTTTCGGCTGGTTGCTCGCGTGTGACATGGCCCTGATGTACTACATCGTTCCGCGGCTTTGCGGTGTAAAGCTATGGAGCGAAAAGCTCGGTATGGCCACCGCGGTTCTCTGGAATGTGATCATCCTCGGTGCGGTCGTTTCCCTGCTGATGGGCTGGAATCAGGGTTGGGAATATGCTGAACTGCCGCTGCCGCTGGACGTCGCGGTCGTTGTCGCGTGGGTAATGTTCGGAGCAAATCTGTTCCTGACTATCGCCAACAGAAAGTACAAGGCGATGTACGTTTCGCTCTGGTACGCTATGGGCACGATCCTGTGGACGGCATTTGTTTATCTGACCGGCAACTTTGCGACGCTTTTCGCAACCGGCGTTAATCAGGCAAACCTGAACTGGATGTATGTCCACAACGCTGTGGGCCTCATATTCACGCCGGTCGGGCTGGCGATCGCGTATTATTTTATCCCCAAGACATCCAATACGCCGCTATACAGTCATAAGCTGTCGATGATCGGGTTCTGGTCGCTGGCATTCGTTTATGTGTGGACCGGTGCTCACCATATGATCCACGGACCGATCTCGCAGTGGCTTCAGACGATTACGATCGTATTTTCGGTGATGCTGCTGATCCCGGTCTGGGCGGCCGTCTATAATTTCTTCTCGACGATGAAGGGCCAATGGCATCAACTGCGTGACAACGTCTCGCTGAAGTTTCTAATGTCGGGAGTCGTTTTTTATCTGCTCACCTGTTTTCAGGGACCGATGCATAGTCTGCGGGCGGTGAATGCGATCGTCTCAAAAACTGACTGGATCCCCGGCCACGCACATATGGCGGTCCTCGGGGCATTTTCATTCTTTGCCATCGCGGGTGCCTATTACATGGTGCCGCGTGTTTTCAAAACGGAGTTGTATTCCAATGCTCTGGCAAATTGGAGCTTCTGGCTGTTCCTGATCGGCGGCCTCGGATTTTTTGTGACCCTCTGGCTCGGCGGATTTTGGCAGGGTTGGCAGTGGAACAATCCGGCGATACCGTTCATTGACACGGTGATCGCCCTCAAGCCGATCTGGCATACACGTCTCGCTTCAGGGTTCCTTATGTTTGGCGGTATCGTCGCCTTTGCATATAACATCCTGGCAACGATAGTCGGCTCAAAAGGAAAGGAGGTCCACGCAGAACCTGCGGCAGCAGCGGCTTAAGGCCATCGCTGACCATTGATGGAGGATATTATGTTACAAAAAGCTGATTACAACGCCGCATTTTTTGTCGCCGCTGCCCTTATCTTGTTTTTTATCGGAGGGCTGCTGACCACGGTAGTTCCGCCGCTTCTGGATCAAAGTTGGACCAAGCCGTTCGAGAACAACGATCCGGCCAATGGGCCTACCGGCAAGCTGAAACCCCTGAATGAACAGCAGCTTCAGGGCCGTGCGATCTATGTTCGCGAGGGTTGCTGGTATTGCCACACCCAGCAGACGAGAACGCTTCTGGCCGATACCAAGCGTTCAGGTTGGCGAGGCGTGGACGCGCCGATATCGACCCCGGATGAGTTTGTTTACGATAATCCGCACCTTTTCGGCACTAAGCGCACGGGCCCCGACCTCTCGCGTGTCGGCGGTAAATATAACGAGCAATGGCATATGGCACATTTCCGTAACCCGGCGGACCTCGTTCCCGGCTCGATAATGCCGCCGTTCCCGTGGATCGCCAACGATCCGAAGGAGTTTGCTGCACTCGTCGCGTATATGCAGACACTCGGCCGATCAAAGAACTGGCGGCCCGATAACGACTACGAAAAATAGCTATGAGCGACTTTAATATTCCAAGCGTGGCGTTCATCTATGCATTCATATTTCTTGTTGCCTTTGGTGCCCTCTTCTTTTTCTTCAGGACACTGCGAGACGGTTATTGGGGCAAGAACAGTGAAGACGTTAAGTACCGAATGCTCGAGGATGACGAAAATGGAGGCGAATATGGACGAAAATAAAGAAAATAACGAACTCAAGGAATACGCAGGCGGTTGGATGACCGAACGAAAAGGCACCGACGCCCCGATATTTCTCAAAGTGGCATTTGCCGTCATCTCGCTCGGGGCTCTGACGTATTTGATCGTCTATATGAACGGCGAGACCGATCATGCCGACCGTGGCGTTCTCGTTCAGGCATTTAATAGGGCGACGGGTACGGCAAATGGCTTTATGTACATCGTGGGTGGCCTGATCGCGATATACATCATTATTTTGGTCATATTTGCGTTCAAGAAATTCCGTGACTAAAGGACTGTGATGAGCGACGAAAATCTACAATTCGAATTAGCCGATCAAAAGGACGCTGACTATTGGATGAAGATGGTCAAATGTCAGGACGCCTGCCCGGTTCATACTGACGCATGCGGCTATGTGACGGCAATCGCCGAGGGCCGCGACCTCGACGCCTACAAGATAGCTCGAGCAACAAATCCCTTCGCTTCCATCTGCGGACGAGTGTGCGGGGCTCCGTGCGAAGCCAATTGCCGACGCGGTTCGCTCGATACACCGATCACGATCCGTGCCCTCAAGCGATTTGTCAATGAGAAATACGGGCCTGAGACCGGTGATTTCACGCATTATCGCGATGGCTGCAACACCAAAATGCTGCCGCCCGAAAAGGGTGACGGCGAACGTATTGCTGTCGTTGGAGCCGGTGTTGCAGGCCTGACCGTCGCTCATGACCTCGTACAACTCGGCTATCAGGTCACCGTTTTCGAGGCCTATGACGAGCCCGGCGGTATGCTGACGGCCGGTGTGCCGATTTACCGTCTGCCGCGTGAGCTGGTACAGGCCGAGATCAACGCGATACTGTCGATGGGGGTCGAACTCAAGTGCAATATGCGTTTGGGTCGGGACTTTACGATCGGGTCACTGCGAAAAGACGGCTACAAAGCGATCTTTCTCGGTATCGGACTGCAAAAGGGCCGTAAGATACCGATCGATGGTGCGGATCTGCCTCAGGTCTTTGACGGCCTTGATTTTCTGCGTGCATTCAACGAAGGCAAGCCGATGGAACTGGGCCGCCGTATCGTGGTGATCGGCGGCGGCAATGTCGCATATGACGTTGCCCGTTCCGCGGTCCGCCCGGCAAAGATCCCGATGGCGGATGCGGCATCGGATATGGAACGGACCGAACGCATAGCCTATGACGTTGCCCGCTCTGCTTTGAGACTCAGCGGCGACAAAGAGGTCCACATCGTCTGTCTCGAAAAGCGGAACGAAATGCCCGCAGACGAGATCGAGATCGTCGAAGGCGAAGAAGAGGGTATTCGGCTCCATGACGGCCGAGGGCCGCGAATGATACTCGACGAGGACGGCTATGTGACAGGCCTGCGAACGGTCAAGTGTCTGTCCGTTTTTGACGAGAATGGCAAATTCAGCCCGAAATATGACGAGGACGTCATCGAGGACATCGCGGCCGACACAATCATGTTCGCCATCGGCCAGCAATCGGACCTTTCGTTCCTGGAGCCGGGCGATGGGGTCGGAGCAGAGAACGGGTTGATCAAGGTCGACCCCGACACCTATCAGACGACGGCACCGGACGTATTCGCCTGCGGCGATGTGGCTCATGGGCCGCGACTTTTCATTCATGCCATCGCTTCGGCACAGATCGCTGCCCGGTCGATGCACGATTATCTGCGCGGCACCCGGACCGATGTCGTCGTCAAGAAGCGTTGGCAGCCGGCTGACTACACCATGGCAGAGGGCTGGGATCAGATGAAACGCCGTTTGCCGCCCGCTCTCGACAGTGAACGGCGGGCCTCGTCAAATGACATCGTCGAGATCAATTACAGCGAAAGCGAAGCACGCAAACAGGCCTCGCGATGCCTTCGCTGCAACGTGAACACGATCTTTGACACATCGATCTGTGTCGCGTGCAACGGATGTGTTGACGTGTGCCCTGAAAATCTAATCAAGCTCGTCGGGCTCGATCAGGTCCGGTCCGACAAATACCTGATGCAGATCGCGTCGGATTCGCTCGGCATAACCGATGACGACCTTGCCGGATACAGCGACCTGGAACTTAACGAACTCGGCGGCATTATGATCAAGGATGAATCGACTTGTATTCGTTGTGCGATGTGCGCATCGAGATGCCCGACCAACGCGATACTTATGAAGCGGTTCGAGTTTTCGCGCGAATGCGTGACGATACATGCCCGCAATCCGAAGATCAGGTATGCCGATGCGGTATAGTTTCGCGTCAGTGCGAGATTTTTAGCGGTTTTCGCAAATGCTGGTGAAGGTATTATGAGCGGTTGGGAGTTTTACGTAATTTTTGCCCTTGGGCTCGTAAGCAGCCTGCACTGCGTTTCCATGTGCGGCCCGATCGTACTGTCATATAGTCTTCCACTGGGTTCAAAGCGATTTTCGAGTCAGGCTGCAGCTCATATTTCTTACAATATCGGCCGCATTATTACGTATGCATTGCTCGGGGCGATTGCGGGCCTCTTCGGCAGCAGTGTTAGTTTTGTCGGTGAGATTGCCGGTATAGAGAACGTTGCGGCCATCGTCGCGGGCGTATTGATGATGATCGCCGGCGTTCTGTTGCTCGATCTGCTCCCAAGCAAGCATCTGCAGAAATTTAATCCGCTGCTTTACACCGGTCACCTTCTAAGGCCGCTGGCCGGCCGTTTTTCCTCGACGTCAATCGGCAGCAAATTCTCACTCGGGCTGATGCTCGGGTTCTTGCCATGCGGCCTGATCTATGCCGCTTTGCTCAAAGCGATGGCAACAGGCACGGTGTTTGCAGGTGTAATGACGATGACCGCATTTGGCCTCGGCACCGCAGGATCATTGTTGGCGATCGGCATATTTTCGTCGGCATTCAGTATGAAACTCAGCCGCTGGGGAACGCGGCTTGCGGCGGTCAGCGTGCTCTTGCTCGGAATTGTGATGGTGTCGAGGGGTGTGATACCGATGGCGGCCGCACGCCAGCAGCCTGCCGGGACCGTGCCTTCGTGTCACGCTAAATGAGAGCTTGAGGCGGTAGAAGGATCGAACAATGCACACCGAAGTTCAGGGGCCGGGAAATGATCTGCCGGCAAACGTTACATCAATTGACGAACCGCCCGCTCAGGCGGTCCGGCAGGCCCGCACGCGAAAAAAGCTGCCCGTCGTAAATAAGGATTTCCAGCTTGAAAGATTTAATTGGCATCGCCTGAGACGCATCATTCATGCTCTGTGTTTCGTTATTTTTGTTTCGCTTCCCTTTTTCAATGTGATCCGTTTCGACATCCCTCGGCAGCGATTCTATTTTGCGGGATTCGAGCTCTGGATCAACGAGTTTGCGATAGTGTTCTTTTCGCTGATGTTCCTGCTCTTTGTCATCACGGCAGCGTCGATGTTGTTTGGGCGAGTTTATTGCGGCTATCTGTGCCCTCAGATGATCTTTAGCGAAGCGTCGATCAATCTCGAAGAGCGGGTCAAAACACTGGTCAATAAGTATTTTGCCAAACAGAGTCTCGGCGTCCGCCACTGGTTGAACAACATTGCGGTGTATTCGGTACTCGGGGTTGCCTCGGTATTTCTCGCTTTCGTCTTTATTTCATATTTCGTCGAGCCGCGCGACCTGTTCGGACGGTTGATATCGCTTGACGTTGTTACGGCAGGCGGCATCGCCGGAGCGGTGGTGACGATGATCACCTTTGCCGATTTTGCATTCCTCCGTCAGCGGTTCTGCACGACGGTCTGCCCGTATGGTTATCTACAGGGCATACTTGGCGACAATAATACGCTGGTTGTGCATTATCGTGACCCCGAGGAAATTTGCGTCGAATGCAAAAAGTGCATTCGCGTATGCCATATGGGCATCGATATTCGAACATCGCCGTACCAGATCGAATGTATCCACTGCGGCGAGTGTGTCGATGCCTGCAAACTCATAATGGGCAAGTTCGGCAAGGACACACTCATCCATTATGCCTGGGGCGAAAAGGGCGAGTTGCTGGGCGACGACCGTGCTCCCTGGTATCGCCGGATCGGACTCCGAGACGCCAAAAGGATCGCCGTAATTGCGATAATCCTCGTTTACGGAACGAGCCTCGGCATCGCGTTCTCGATGCGGCACAGTGTGTTGGTTCGCGTCTCGCCGGATCGCAGCACGCTATTCAGAAAGGGCGATGACGGCCGCATTTATAACCGCTTTCGGCTCAACCTCGCGAACCGCGGTCGAACCGACGCCACGGTCACGATTTCGATCAACGGCCTGCCCGACACCTCGCTTTCTCTCCCGTCGAATGATATCGCAGTAAAGGCCGGCGAATCGATCGAGACGGAATTTGAGATTTCAGTTCCGGCCGGCAGCCTATCGCAACAGGTCAACCATTTTACGATCGACAGCATTGCCGCCCCTGAAGCAACGCGTGACTCGTTCGAACAAACATTTATTATGCCGTTGGAGAACAAAACCAAATGAAAAAGAAAGCCGCCGAGTACTTTTCAAAACACCAGGGTTCCATCCTGAAATATCTTTTGGGTGCGATAATGTTGCTTTTTATCGGCATTCTGATCACGGTCTATTTTGTCGCAAAACAGGCGAACCCGATCTTTCTGGATGAAAAAGGCCGTCCGATCAATTCGCAGGCCGCCGATCCGCGATATTAAAGATGACCGACAAAAAGAACGTTCGACAATGCAGTCTGTGCGGCCTCAGCGTCGGCCGTGATCCTTTCTCACAGCACTTCGGCGATTCGGACTGTGTCTTTTGCTGCATCGGATGTCTGAACGTTTATACGATCCTTTTCGAAAGCGGCGTCATCTCGAGTGGTGCCGATATCCGCGAAAATGAGGTATTCAAGCAGAGTCTCGCACTCGGTATTATCTCAAATCCGGCAACCGAAAGTGAGGAACGGCGGATACCGCAGGACGCACCCACAAGCGAGGCTCTTCTGCACGTTTCAGGAATGTGGTGTTCGGCGTGTTCGTGGCTGATCGAACACAGCCTGAAAAAGGAGTTCGGCGTCGTTTCTGCCGAGGCCTTTTTTGCCTCGGATCTCGTCAAGATCACATACTGTCCGCAATATTTACCACCCGAACGTATTACGAACCGCATCGAGCAGCTTGGGTACAAGGCGAGCGTGTATGATCCGGACAGTGAGACCTCGGCAAACGAAAAGCGTGATCTCGTGCTGCGGATCGGGGTCGCCGGTTTTCTATGGCTGAACATTATGACGCTCAGCGTCCCGCTTTATGTGGGATATTTTCAGGAGATCGCCCCGAGCGTGCGTTCGCTTTTCCCTTTTATCTTGATGGTCATGGCGGCCCCGGTCATCTTTTATTCGGCGCGGCCTATACTCAATCTTGCCTGGACCGGTTTGCTAAATCGTACGATCCGAATGGAGACGCTCCTGTCGACCGGCATCCTGGCGGCTTATTTTTATAGTTCGATCCAGGCATTCCGAGGCGAGACCTTGGTCTATTTTGATACCGCGGCCGCGATTGTTACCCTCGTCCTACTTGGCAAGTTGATGGAAAAGGGAGCCAAAGAACGCACGACACGGGCGATCTCGATGTTGTACCGGCTGATGCCCAAGAAGGTACGCTTATTGTCAGACAATATCGAGCGGTTCGTATCGATCGACGCTTTGGGGGCAGGCGATATCTTCGTTGTGAAAGCCGGCGAGCGGATCCCCGCCGACGGTGTGGTCGTCGATGGTGAAAGCCACGCTGACGAATCGCTGCTTACCGGCGAATCGACCCCGATCGGCAAACATCGGGGAAGTTTGGTCGTTTCCGGCAGTCTTAATACCGGCAACGTTCTCCATGTCAGGGCGACCAAGGTCGGTGCTGACACGACACTCGCCCACATCATCTCTCTGGTCGAACACGCGATAGGCAGCCGGTCTGATCTGGAAAGGACGGTTGATAAAGTGTCGCGGTTCTTTGTCCCAAGCGTCATATTTGCGGCCGCCATCGCGTTTGCTATTTGTTTCGGTTTCGGCTTTACAAGTCTCGACGAAGCGATGATGCGGGCGATCACGATACTCGTGATCGCGTGTCCGTGCGCCCTCGGGTTGGCAACGCCGCTCGCGATCACGGCGGCCGTCGGTTCGGCCTCGCGGAAAGGTATTCTGATCAGTGACAGCAGCATTTTGGAAAAGACCCGGTCCGTCGATATCGTCGTTTTTGACAAGACGGGCACCATTACCGAGGGCCGATTTGATCTGGTCGAGGTCGCACTCGCGGCTCGTGCGGGCGAACGTTTCGCCGCCGCCGCGGGAAGTACGTCATCTACGGCGGCCGACCCAAGCGGGGTCTGGTCCGAGTTCGAACGCGACCATCTGCGAGCGATCGCCTCGGTCGAACGGTTTTCCGAGCATCCACTAGGCGCGGCAGTAACAACGTACGCAGAGGGCCGGATCGCGGACATCGGTTCTGCGTCGAATATTGACGTTATTAAGGGCATGGGCATCATCGGGGAGACGGACGGCGGTTCGGTCTTTGTCGGCAATGCCGCGATGCTCGAGAGGATCGGATGTCAGCCTGATGAAGGAATCAAACAGTCGGTTAACGAATGGGAAGCGAACGGTCGGACCGTCGCCTATTTTGGCAGGAATGACAAATTGATCGGGGCCCTCGCCTTTGGCGATGCCATTAAACCCGAGGCCGCCGTCACGATCAGGCGTTTGGCCGAGTTGGACATTGCTTCGATGATCCTTTCGGGCGATTCGGACGCAACGACCAGGTTTGTCGCCGGCAGTGTCGGTGCCGCCGAATATCAGGCCGAGGCCCTTCCCGCCGATAAGACCGCCGTAATAGAGCGGCTTCAGTCAGAGGGCAGATCGGTCGCAATGGTCGGCGATGGTATCAACGATGCACCTGCTCTTGCCCGGGCCGACATCGGCATAGCAATGGGATCGGGCACCGATATTGCGATGAAGGCCGCGGACATCGTACTTGCCGGCGGTTCACTCAACAAGATAATGTTGATCTTCGAACTGTCCAATAAGACATGGCTCATCGTCAGGCAAAACCTGTTTTGGGCCTTTTTTTACAACACTTTGGGAATGACGCTTGCAGTCACCGGCATCTTGAATCCTATCATGGCCGCTGGAGCAATGCTGCTGTCGAGTCTGAGCGTCATCGGTAATTCGATGCGGCTGAATATCAAGGGGCCTTCGGTTTCTTAGTCTTTTCGATCTGTTTTAACAGGCGGGCCGCATGATTACGGGCGATGAGCGGCAGACGTTCGTCTTCGCTGATCTCTTTTATGAACGGCAGCAGATGCGGAGGGTCCGAGATCTCGCCGCGGCGAAGATATGAATCGAGAGCATCGATCATCCGCGGAGCCTCGAGCGGTTGATTCTCGCGGGTGACGACCATATCAAATCTCCAAACGTATTCATTGGCGATCCGTCGGTACTCATCCATCAAAAACTTGGCATCCTTGTTCTCGGTCCAATTATATTTGACCGTCCGTTCGCGGCCGTTCAACCTCAGCGTGATCTCGTTCGACCCCATATTCGCGAGATCTTTTTCATATTGATATGACTCGGTAGAATCGAGGAAGTTTAGCCGATCGAACGCCTGCCTCAGGCCGTCGATCGTCGCTTCGGACAGTTGGATCGGATCGGTCATCGCTTCGTCAAAATCCTTTTTTAGAAACGATATACTGCCTTTACCGCTCTCGTCGTGCTGGATCAGGACCATTGACGTCAGAAATCCAGGGCGTTCAAATTTGAATATGTGGGTCGGCTTGAATGTGGCCTGCGGAGTTTCGGACGAGTTGCCGCCCGCCTCTGGACGGCCGTTCTTTTTCTCAGGCGTAGCTTCCGGCGTGGGCTTCGGGGTCGAGGTAACGGCCGGGGTTGCCGTGCCGGGTCGCGGTGTCTTTTTCACCTGTGCGGACACAACCGACGCCATGACCAACAGACACAGCAGAATAGCCAAATTGTATTGAGATCTGATCATTATCGGGCCGGGCCTCACCGAGGCCGCAATGGCTTGGATGAAGCAGATGCAGTTTCGGTTGGTGCGTCCTATTCGAATTTGACCGAAACGACCTTTGAAACGCCCGCTTCCTGCATTGTTACACCGTAGAGGGCTCGTGCCGCTTCCATTGTCCGCTTGTTGTGCGTGATCACGATGAACTGCGTTTTTTCTGACATCTCGGCGATCTTGTTAACGAAACGGCCGACGTTGGCATCATCGAGCGGGGCGTCGACCTCATCGAGCAAGCAGAATGGCGACGGCCTGTACTTGAAGATCGCCATCACCAGAGCAATAGCCGTCATGGCCTTTTCACCACCCGAAAGCAAGAGGATATTCTGCAGCCGCTTGCCGGGCGGTTGGGCGACGACCTCGATCCCGGCCTCGAGAATGTCCTCTGATTCGAGCAGGGTCATCTCGCCGCGGCCTCCGCCGAACAACTCCTGAAAGAACTCGACAAAATTTGCGTTGATCGCATCGAATGCCGAACGAAACTTCTCTCTCGAACGCTGTTTGATCTCGCGAAGAGCCTCTTCGGTCGTCGCGATGCTGTCGATAATGTCCTGACGCTGCGTGGTCAGGAACAGCAACCGCTCCTCGGCCTCGCCGAGTTCCTCAAGAGCGAGCATATTTATCGCTCCGAATGAATCAAGGCGGTGACGAAGGCTCTCGGTCTCGCGGCGAGCATCCTCCAATATAAAGTCCGAGTCTAACTCGGTCTCTGCCACCAATTGCTCAAGCGGCAGACTAAGCTCGTGCTCGCAATTTTCCGCAACATTCTTGAGTTCAGTGATAGTCTCGGCCTGTCGGACCTCGATCTCGGCCCGCCGATTAAGGGCATCTGACGCCGCTCGATTCAAAAGGGCAAGTTCCTCGCTCATTCGATCCGCATTCTCGCGGGCCGCCGCAAGGGCGTTGATAGCCGCGGTCAATGCGTCGCGTTCGCTGGCAATTTCGGTCGATGCAGATGCGATGCGGTCGGTGATATCGTTTATAGCATCGTGCAATTGTTTGATCTTGGCTTCGGCTTCACCGATCTCCAGTTCCTGAAGTGCAAGCCGCGACTCGATCTCACGCCCTTCATTCTCTACCCGCCGCAACGCAGATTGGACAGAACGGCGGCGTTCTCCTGAGGTCGCAGCGGTCATTCGTTTATCGTTTAGCGTAAGATTCGCTGCTTCGACCCGTTCTCTTGCGGATGCGAGGCCGTTCGCGATGCCGTCAAGCCGTTCAGATGCTTCGCCCCTCGCCTTTTCGGCAGCGTCACGGTTCTGCACCGCATCGATCAAACGCTGGCGGAGTTCGGCAAGCTCGGACTGGGTTTGTCCCGTTTCGTCCTCGACGACTTTGCGGTGACGCTCGGATCGCTCGATCTCTTCGCGTGCAGCCCGCACCTGTATCTGCAACCCATGAATACCGCGGTCAACCTTGATCATCAGCGACTGAAGGTCGACCGTCTTGCTTTCAAATTCGATCAGCACCTCGCGCGACTTCTCCACAACGCTCTTGGCCGATTCTATCCCCGCCGACAACTTGGAGACCGCGGCGTCGAGGTCGTGCAGCTCGCGTTTGAATGCCAGCAGCGATTCGTTCTTTCCGTCCGAACCCTGTTTGCCGCCGATAAACAATCGGCCGCCCAGCAGAACCTCGCCTTCAAAATTGATCTGGATCTCACCGGGCGTCGCCGAACCGGCGGAAAGTTCCTCGACAAGTTTTGCGGACATCTCACGCGGAAACACCGCCTTGAGAACTTCGGCAAATTCCGCTGAGATACCGAGATGTTCTTCGATCGAGCCCGCCGCGGCCGTTGTTTTTTTGGAAACCGCACCGCTCCCGCCCGGCGCGATCAGCATCGCCGTCCGGCCGATGTCGTTTTCCTTGAGCCACGATGCCAAACGGCGTGCATCGTCGAGCGACTCGACGATCACGGCCTCGAGATATGGTCCGAATAGTGTCTCGATCGCACGTTCGGCACGTGCCGCCACCTTCAGGCGATCGGCCAGAACGCCGCTGAGTTTGACACCGATAGCCTCTTGCTCGGCAAACAATTTCTGGACCTGCGGCGTATAAACGGCGCGCTTTTCTTCAAGTTCATTGAGCGTCGCCAAACGGTGCTTTTTCGCAGAATACTCATCGGACAAGGTCTCAAGCCCGCTCTCGGCCTCACGCATCGCCGCTCTGGCGTCGGCGGTTCGTGCCAGCAGTTCGTCTTTCTCGGCGTTCAGTTCCGAGAGTTTTGTTTCCTCAGCCGCAAGTGTCGCCGCAAGCTCGGCCGCCTGCTTTTCGTGCTCGACAAAGTTCTGGGCCGCCCTTTCGCCCTCGGACCTCAGCCCCTCGGCCCGCATCGTCAGTTTCTCGAGGTTGATCTCAAGTTGACGTCCGATCTCGTCAAATCGTTCGGCAGCGGCTGTGTGCTGCATCAGTTCGGCACGTACCGTCTCCATCGCCGACTCAACGGCCTGTAACGACGCGGCTTCGCGGCTGTATTCATCTTCGGCTGCCTTAAGTTCGGCGTCCGCCTTGCCAAACGACTCGGCTTCGGCTTGATCTTCCTTTTGCAGCCGTTCTAGTTCGCCGGCGAGTATCTCGAGACGTTGTTTGCTTGCCGCGATCTCTCCGCGCAAGGCTTCAGTGCGATTGTTAAGATTGACGACCTGTTCGGACTTATAAATGTGCTCGCGTTCGGCACGGTCGCGTTCGAGAGCATTGTCCGAATGGATCTTGCGAAGTTCGGCCAGGCTCTCTTCTGCCGCGCGTGCGTTTTGGGTCGATTCGCGGACGGCTTCCTCCTTTGCGGTAACTTGCGCACCAAGGTCGTTCTCGGCGGCGATCGCACCGGCAAGTTCAGCCTTGAGCGTTTCTGACAACTGCGACAGATACTTGCCCTCGGCCGCGAATAACTGCCTGAGAAGCACCCTGAACTCTTCCTGCAAGATCTTAAAGCGCCGGGTCTTGGCCGCCTGACGGCGAAGCGAATTGACCTGTTTATCTATTTCGGAGACGATGTCCGAGATTCGGCCGAGGTTTGTCTTCGCGGTTTCCAGCCGAGATTCGGCGGCCCGTTGCCGGGCTCGGAATTTCGATATTCCGGCCGCCTCTTCGATCAGATTGCGGCGGTCGGCCGGTTTTGCCGATAGGATCTGGCCGATTCGCCCCTGTTCGATAATGGCGTAGTGTGCACCGGAGAGGCCCGTTCCGGCAAAAAGATCGGTAATATCACGCAGCCGGCAGGTTCTGCCGTTCAACTGGTACTCGCTTTCGCCGGAAAGGTATAGCCGCCGCGTGACCGAGACCGCTTCGCCCGGAGCAAAATCAAGCGCGAACGAACGCGGCCGCCAGTGACGTTTTGTTTTGACCTTGGTCTCGACGGTTCGTATGGATCCGACCTGGGCCGCCTGCACCGTCTCGACCTCTTCACCGTTCTCGGTGTCTTCGCCTGTGCTGAATTCAGCGATCGCGTCCGTGCCTTCGGCTTCGACGGCGATGCCGTCATCGACCGACTCGGCCTCATCAACGGTATCGAGCCCTTCGATGGCGTCCATGTCCACGGCCGCTTCATCGATCCCGCTCAGAGCCTCGTCTATATCCTCTAGCTCGCTTTCCTCAATATCAAACACCGTGTCGTCACGCACCATATGCAGGACGACCTCGGCCATACCGCCGGGTTTTCGGGTCTTAGTGCCGGCAAAGACGACGTCTTTCATCTCCCCGCCCCGAAGACTCTTAGCCCGCTGTTCCCCGAGCACCCACGACATCGCGTCCGATACATTCGACTTGCCGCAGCCGTTTGGGCCGACGACGGCCGTTATGCCGCTTCCGGTGAAGACGATCTCAGTGTGGTCGGCAAATGATTTGAAGCCCGATATTTCCAGGCGCTGAAGCTTAAACATCCTATAGTGCTCGCATTTTGGGGAAGCACTATATTTTGTTGTATTTGGGCGATTGTGTCAACTTATAGAACACAGAGATGTTGACGGTGGAACTCAACTAGAACTGCTCATCGGCGACGTTTCGGAGCCCCTGCTTCTCTGCCCGTTCGTGGTCAAGTTCCGTCAAAACATCGAGCATAAAATTCGTATTGCTACTGACCGTGATCAGAACCGGGAACGACGTTTCAGAAACCGAAAACTCGAATGTGCCGCCGTTGATCTCGATAATATCGCGAAACGCGGTTGCTCCATTTTTCCCATTGCATTCGGCATCGACGATCTTGCCGTCATTGAATGCGACGTTAGCGAGGTACAGATCGGATTTGATGACAAGTAGGCCGGTCATCTTCGAATTTTCGATCACCTGCACAGCGTCAAAAATGCTGACAAACGCCAGGTTACCCGCAAATGTAACGTCGGTCCTGACGTTTTGAGGCGACTTGTCACGGCCGGCTGCAAATTCGGGACGTCGGGCCCGTCGAATGGCTTCTAGTCCCGGAGCGACCGAAATTCGAGGGTCGAGAAGTTTGGCCTCCTGCAAGCGGTCATAGGCGACGTCAAAATCTTCGCGGGCGATGTAGAGGCTGACTAGAGCGAGGCAATGCCGGGCGGCTTCATTGAGGTTTTTCTGCTTTACGCATATGTCACGCATTTTTTCGCGCAGACTGATCGACCGCGGGCTTCGCTCCAACGAAGACCTGAGCAGTTCAAAGGCCTTCTCAGGCGAACTGTATTTGACGAATAGATCTGCATCCAGCAGCACCGACTCGATAGAGGTTTCAGTAAACGGCTCGGCGGTCTCATTCATAGGGCGGGGGTGAACAAAAATGTTCAACAGTCAAATTTAGCATATTTTTGACGCCAAAGTCACCATTTTTGTTGATCGGCGACCACAAAAAAGGGGCCGTCCGAGGACGGCCCTGTAAAATTCCTACTCGGCTGCCTATCAAAAATCGAACCTGACACCAAGTCGGATCTCACGCTGCCGATAGGTACGCGTCGGTACAAGGAAATTCTCCCTGGCCAACTGTTGCGCGGCAGTCTGCGACGAACTCAACGCCTGGAAATTGATGAACTCACTTCCGTACGAGAACACCGAAGCGTTGAAGATGTTGTTGAATTCGGCAACCGGTCGAATGCGGAAACGTTCGCCGATCTTGAATTCACGCGTCACGTTGAGGTCAAACGTGAAAAGGCTCGGGCCCGTCCCGGCATTTCGCCGGAGGTTACCGCTGGCAGCACCGATCGGCTGCAGCGAAAACTGAGCCAACAACTCGGTCGGAACCGGCGAACCAGGCTTACGATAACGGATGTCGCTAAGCGAACCTGTGAAATTGAGCCTATCCGTGCTGACGTCGTCGAGATTTCGGTCAGTGCCGCCGGCACCGAGATTGAACGGGGCCGAACTTCCCCACCGTAGCAGCGGCGAGAATTTAAGCCGGCCAAACCAGTACGGCGTATCGAACGAACCTGACCATGCCAGGCGGTGGCGGCGATCCTGAAGGCTCCGAGCCCATTCGCGGCTGAAATCACCGTTGATCTCTGCATTAGCCGTGTTGTTGAGCCCGTCATCCTTTGTGCTCGAGAGCGTGTAAACGAAACGGAAATTGGCACCAAAACCGGCTCCGAGTTTGCGATAGCGGCTGCGAAGCTCGAGTATGACCCCGTGGTAGAACGCGTTTCCACGCGAACCGATACGTGACGTTTCCTCGACCGTCTGGTCGGGGCGGAATCGGGCTATCGCCGCAAGAGCGATCCCGATCGGGCCGCCAGTCGAGTTGCCGTTCGTTCCGGTCACGGCCGCCGCCGGAGCTGTGGATGATGTACTGATCGAGTTGAGGTTGACGATACACTGGCTGGTCGCGGTAAAGCTGCAGGTGCCGCTGACGCCCGAGGGGTCATTTGTCGCTCCCAAAACGAAACTGTATGTTCGTGTCGTCGTACCGTTCTGATTGGTCAGGACAAATGTGTTTTGGAGCAGCCACTGAGTCCAGTCGGTGAATCCGGCTGGCAACCGCGGTGCGTTCGGGTTGTAGTCACGCCACAGACGGGCGGTCTTGTTCCACGTGTAGTTGGCCTCAAAGACCCAGCCCTTGAACAATTCACGCTCAAAGCCAACGTTAAATTGATAGCTCTCCGGGATCTTCAGATCGGCGTCGACCGAGCGGAGCGGGTTGCCCGCCGATGAAAGGTTACCGACCGAGAAACCCGTATTCGAGTTACACGGGCCGAGCGGTGACGGTACCGTCGGGCAAACGGTCGTGACAAGATTC
This sequence comes from uncultured Chloracidobacterium sp., assembly GCA_937941715.1. Taxonomy (GTDB): domain Bacteria; phylum Acidobacteriota; class Blastocatellia; order Pyrinomonadales; family Pyrinomonadaceae; genus OLB17. The sequence goes on from CALDGX010000133.1 coordinate 43,226, forward strand.
CGCAATTGCTCGACACTTGCGTAGCTGTTCGGGAAATTAGCGGCGATCGCATTCAAAATGAACGTACGCCGGCTATCCGCCGCTGATGTACCGATCGTATTCGAATCGAACGAAACGAGCGTTCCACCGCTATTCTGGATCGAATCTCCGACCGTTCGGAGCAATACACGATTGTAGAAAATACCTGTACCAAACCTGATGACGCCTTTCCCCTTTTTGAAAGGGTCCCACGCTATGCCGAATCGCGGCCCGAAGTTATTTGTGTCCGAAACCGCCGTTTCTCTTTCATAACGAAGGCCGGCACTGATCGTCACATTGGACCAGGGCTTGAATTCGTCATTGAAAAATACCCCGTAATAGCGGTTTTTGACCGTTTGTCCGGTACCAAAATTTTGGCGATAACGGGTAACAACATTGGTCGAATACTGCAAAACACTTCCAAAATTGAATGTGCCCGTAGCATCCCCCAAGCCCAGCACCGCCGATTTAACATCCTGTACATCGACGCCCATCTTGAACGTATGATTTTTCCAAAGGTATGTCAGCGAGTCCTGGAACTGCCAGCGCGTTTCCGTTCTAGAGTCGGCAAAGTTTTGCGAAGTGCTAGTCGTCGAGTTTCCGGCGATCAGAGTCTGCACACTATTCGTCACCGGGCTTCGGAACGAAACTAGAACGACCGGGTCGAGCGGGCTGGCCGTCTGAAAACTCGGCTGATATTTCGACCATTGGGCCCTGAACTGATTAACCGCTTTGGCACCGAAGACGTGATTATCGGTGATGTTGTAAGCGATCGTGTCATTGTTCTTTTCCTGAAACGCATTCTCAAGACGTGTCGTTGATGACCCGTTCGTACGCCGATTTGCACGTTTTGCGAACTGGATCGCGAACGTCAGGTCGTTATTCTTGAACAATCGATGATCGACCCTCGCTGTCCAAACGTGATTCTTGTTCGGTGTTGCGTAAAGCTGTGAATACTGTTGAATAAAGCCGGCCGTCGGCGGCACCGCTGTACATGCCGTCGCGCTCGCATTATCGCAGAACTGAGTGGTGCCGGTCGGTGTCGGCAGCGTATAACGCGGGTTCGGCACGACCGGAATGTACGTATCGATCAGTGTCGTGTCGTCGAGCTTGCTAAATTCGTATGTCGAGGAGAAAAACGTACGATTCTTACCGTTGTAGATCTTCGGGATAAAAACGGGGCCGCTCAACGAAAATCCCGGCACCATTTCGCGCAGATCCGGTCGCGGGATCGCTCGGCTGTTGTTGTACCAGCTGTTCGCGTTCAACGCGTCGTCACGGTAGAAGAAAAATGCTCGTCCGCGGAGCTTTTTGCCGCCTGCACGGGTACGCAGATTGACGCGTCCGCCCGATGCTCGGCCATATTCTGCCGAAAATTGGTTAGCGATGACCTGAACCTCAGCGATCGCCTCGAGCGACGGCTGAAAGCGGTCGCGTGACGAGCGATCGTCGTTGTTATCCAGTCCGTCGATCGTGATGTTGTTCGAATACGCCGTTCCGCCCGAGATCGAGAAGTTACCCTGTTCGAGCGGTGCCGAACTCGGATTGGCTCCGCGGTCCTCGGCGAGTCCGCTGGTCGACAACTGCTCCTCGGATGTGCCACCGAGCGTAAGCACCAGGTCCAGCGGATTACGGGTCGTGTTAGGGATCTCTTCGATCTCGCGTTCGGCGATCGTGCCACCGACGATCGTTCGCGTGGTATCGACCGGCGGGCCGCTGTCTTCGGTCACGGTCACAACCTGTTCCGCACGGACATCGGCCGGGCGAAGCGTAAAGTCCTTTGCCACATTCTGAGCCGAGATCGTCGGGATGTCCGGCGTCTCCTGCGGGCCGAATCCGTCCGCCGTTACCTTGATCTTGTACGTGCCGGGCTTAAGCTTGAGAAACCGGTAACGGCCGTCGTCGTCTGTCACGATCGTTCGCGCGACACCGGTTTCGGTAAGTGTAACGGCGACCGTCGCACCAACGACCGCAAGTCCGTTGGAGTCGGTGACGCGGCCGCTGACAGTCACATCGTCGAGATCCTGTCCGACCGCCGCGATAGTACAAACGGCCATTAAGAGTGTGACCGAAAACAAAAACGTCGAGATTCTAGCTAACATCAATTTCTCCTACTTCAATTCAGGTTGAATGAAAGCAATCGTAGCCCAAAAAACAGCCCTTTGCAAAACTGTGCAATTCGCGATCGCACTTTGCAAAGGGTCAATTTGGGTAAGTAAAAGTAGTGCTGTATCCCGGCTAGTTGTCTGATGAGTGGTTGTCGCGAACACGCATCATTCGCGCACGCGAGATCGGGATCAATGCTTCGCTCGACGAAAATGACGCATTATGTGCCGCAAATTCGTTAGCATGGTCCTTGAGATAGTCAAAAAAGCGTTCGAATTCGCGCCGCATCTCATCCATCTTTTCCCGCATATTCAAGATGATCTCGACACCCGCGAGATTGACGCCCAACTCGCGGGTCAACGACAAAATGATCTCGAGCCGCTCAAGATCCGAATCTTCGTAAAGCCGGGTGTTGCCGACCGAACGCGACGGGAGCAGCAGACCCTCACGCTCGTACAGTCTTAGTGTCTGCGGATGGATCTCATACATCTCCGCCACAGCGCTGATCGTGTAAGTTTTTGCCCGCTTCTTCATTGTTATGCCTGCGATCTTTACAGCTGCGAAAATTACTCTAAACCAATGACCTTTCTCGGATTTTCGGGATTCAGTTTTTCAAACTGCCGAAGCACTTCCTTGGTCTCCTCTGAAAGTATCCGCGGGAGCATTATCTTGACCTCCACGAACTGGTCACCCCGCAAACTCGGGTTCCTCAAGCTGGGGAATCCGCGTTCGCGGAGCCTGAACTTCTGCCCGGATTCGGTCCCGGGCGGCACCTTTAGCTGAGCCTTGCCCTCAACAGTCGGAACTTCGATCCTTGTGCCGAGCGCCGCCTCGGGCACCGTTATCGGAACCGTAATATAAACGTTATCGCCCTTTCGTTCGAGAAACTTATGTTTGCCGACGTTTGTCAGTATGAATAGGTCGCCGGGCTCTGCGCCTAATCGTCCGCCGTGGCCCTTTTTGGGGATCCGGACGCGCGACCCGGTATCGACGCCGGCCGGGATCTTGATCTTGACCTGCTCGGTCTTCGGCGTAACGCCCTTTCCGTTGCAAAGGCTGCATGGCTGGCGCCGGCGACCGGTTCCTTCACAATCTGTACATCCCTGAGAAAATTGCAGACGGCCGCCCGTTCGCATTACCTGTCCGCTGCCCTTGCAGGTCGGGCAGGTCACCACGGGCCCACCCGTGTCGCCTGCTCCCTGACACCTCGAGCATTGCTCGGAACGGCTGACGGTGATATTTGTCGTCAACCCGGAAAAAGCCTCTTCAAAGCTGAGAGCAAGCGGGATCTCGATATCGCGGCCCTTTTTCGGTAATGGCCTCGGCGGTTCCGGCTGCGATCTGGCGGTTGATCCGCCGCCGCCGAACAGATCCGAAAAAATATCCCTGAAACTTGAACCGCCGCCGCTCGCCTGGCCGCCCGAAAAATCAAATCCTGAGAAATCAAATCCCGCAGAACCACCGGCCGTCGAGGTGCCCCCGCCGAATGGCGAATTGACGTCCAAATTGTCGGCATAGTACCCAAACCGGTCAAAGACCTTACGCTTTTTGTCGTCTGACAAAATATCGTACGCCTCCTGAACCTCTTTGAACTTGTCTTCGGACGCTTTATCGCCCGGATTTACGTCCGGGTGATGCTTACGCGCGAGCCGACGATAGGCCTTCTTGATCTCATCGGCCTTCGCGTCCTTTTTTACGCCAAGTATGTGGTAATAATCCTTTTTTGCCATCAAATTGGTAGGCCGTAAACTACGGGCCCTGAGCAGTTTAGCTTAAGACCCTGCCATCTTCAATGATCACCCGCCGAACCGAAAAAAGCGGCAGCAGTGAACGGCGAGGCCCACTGCTGACCGCTCACTGCTTACGGCTTATTTTTTGTCTTCGTCCTCGACATCGACATATTCGGCGTCGATGACGTTGTCATCGGCAGCGGTTCCGGCGTCACCATCGGCTCCCGCCGCAGCGGTAGATGCCTGCTCGTCAGACGGGCTTTCGGCGCCGGCTGCCGCGGTTTGACTGTAGATCGCCTCGGCCAATTTGTGCGAAGCAGTCTGCAGACGGTCAAACGCGTTGTTCATCGCATCAGCATCGTCACCACCGAGTGCAGTCTTGGACTCAGCGATCGCCGATTCGATCTCCGCGACTGCCGCCGCATCGACCTTGTCCTTGTTTTCGCCAAGCGTTTTCTCGACGCTGTAAACGAGGCCGTCCAAACGATTGCGGGCCTCGATAGCCGCTTTCTTCTTTTCGTCCTCGCCGGCGTGGCTTTCGGCGTCCTTCATCATCTTGTCGATCTCTTCCTTCGAGAGGCCCGACGAAGAGGTGATCGTTATCTTCTGTTCGCGGCCGGTGCCGACGTCCTTTGCAGAGACGTTAACGATACCGTTGGCGTCGATGTCAAACGTCACTTCGACCTGCGGGACACCGCGGGGTGCCGGCGGAATTCCGACAAGGTGGAATTTGCCAAGCGTCTTGTTGTCAGCCGCCATCGGGCGTTCGCCCTGAATGACGTGCACCTCGACCGACGTCTGGTTGTCCGAAGCCGTCGAGAATATTTCGCTCTTTCGGGTCGGGATCGTCGTATTCTTCTGGATCATCGGCGTCGAAACACCACCAAGCGTCTCAATACCGAGCGTTAGCGGGGTCACATCGAGCAACAGGATGTCGGTCTTTTCGCCGCCAAGCACGCCGGCCTGAACCGCCGCACCAAGAGCAACGACCTCATCCGGGTTCACCGATTTGTTCGGTTCCTTGCCGAAAAATTCCCGGACCATTTCCTGGACCTTGGGGATACGGGTCGAACCGCCAACCAACACAACTTCCTCGATGTCCTTTGCCGTAAGGCCGGCGTCCTTGATCGCCTGCTCGACCGGCGGCATGAGTTTTTTGAGGATCGGCTCGACCAGCTGTTCAAATTTTGAACGCGTTAGCTTAGTAACAAGGTGCTTGGGACCCGCGGCGTCCGCCGTGATGAACGGCAGGTTGATCTCGGTCTCCATCGCACTCGAAAGCTCGACCTTGGCCTTTTCCGCAGCCTCTTTCAGACGCTGCAACGCCATTTTGTCGTTGTGCAGGTCGATACCCTGATCTTTCTTAAATTCGTCGATGATCCATCCGACCAGGACCTCGTCCACGTCGTCGCCGCCAAGATGCGTGTCGCCATTGGTCGATTTGACCTCGACGACGCCCTCGCCGACTTCGAGAACCGAAATGTCGAATGTACCGCCGCCAAAGTCGAAAACGGCGATGATCTCGTCCTTTTTCTTATCGAGTCCGTACGCCAACGCGGCCGCCGTCGGTTCGTTTACGATTCGAAGCACCTCGAGACCAGCGATCTTTCCGGCGTCCTTGGTCGCCTGACGCTGAGCGTCGTTAAAGTACGCAGGCACAGTAATGACGGCCTTTTCGACCTTCGATCCGAGATAGTCCTCGGCCGACTGCTTCAATTTCTGCAGCACCATCGCCGCGATCTCGGGCGGGCTGAAGTGCTTTCCGTCAACATTGATGCTGACGTCACCGTTGCCGGCCTTGTCGACCTTGTAAGGGACCTGTTTGATCTCTTCGCCCACCTCGCCGAATTGACGGCCCATGAAGCGTTTGATCGAGTAAAGCGTATTTTCGGGGTTCGTCACCGCCTGTCGTTTGGCGACCTGGCCGACGAGACGATTTCCGTCCTTGGTAAAAGCGACCACCGACGGTGTCGTGCGTCCGCCTTCCGAATTTGTGATAACGACCGGTTCGCCGCCTTCCATAACGGCGACCACCGAGTTTGTCGTACCAAGATCGATTCCTATGATTTTGCTCATTTTTATAAATCTCCAATAACTAATATTGCTGTGCTCAACCTGAAACCAAACGATAACTTGAGCCTGAAGTGAGAATAATACTTGAGTGTGTTGTTGTCAAGTTTAAATTTGCCGCTCAAACATACTCCGATCAATCTGCCATTCAAGGCAAATTTCGTTACCAACGACGTAAGCAAACAGAACACCGACGGAGCATTCAAAGCCATTGGGCAAAATAACGGACTTAGGGATTTGAGCCAACGAAATCACGGCTGATATATTTATCAGGTGCTCAGGTCGCACAGGGAAGAATTACTTATGAACAGATCATTTTCGGCCATCGCCTTCGTACTTGTAACGCTTATCGCCGTTTCGGCCGTCTTCGCTCAAAAGCAACCTTCAAAAGACGAACTTTTCAAGGAGATAGCCACGCTCTCAAACACCAAGAAGCCGGAGGATATGGAAAAGGCGTTCCAGATGAGCCGGGATTTCCTTTCACGATTCGGCAAGGAAAAGGACGACCGCGTCGGAAAGATCAAGACCTTTTACACCAACTATCGTCAAACCGCCTTTTACTCGGCGATCGACGGCAAGCGATATGCCGATGCATTTACCCTCGGGAAAGAGATACTTGCAGAACAGCCCGACAACGTCGATGTATTGATGAATCTGTCGTACGCAGGCTACAACGCCAGCATTGGGTCCAAGGATCGTGTATATGCCGACGACGCGGTGACCTTCGCCCGCAAGACCTCGCAGCTTTTCGACGCCGGGACCATGCCGAAAGAGTTCTTCCCCTTTAAGGACAAGGATACGGCCGCGGCATTCATGCACTACATCGCCGGCGTTCTGAGTTATGAAAAAGATATGAGTTCAGGCGTCGCCGAGATATATCGGGCGACACTGCCCAATTCGGTGATAAAGGACAGTGCCGACCCGTACTCTATGATCGCGTCGTATTACGAAGCACAATACGAAAGTGCGTCGAAGGTACTCAATGAGAAGGTCGCGGCCAAAACGATCAGCGACGCCGATTATAAGACTGAGAAGGCCAAGGTCGATAAGATCATCGATCTGATGATGGACGCCTATGCCCGTACCGTGACCCGTGCTGAAGCGGAAAAGAACCCGAACCTCGGCATCTGGAAGCCGAGACTCGTGCAGATCTACAAGTTTAAGAATAAATCCGAAGACGGGCTGACTGAGTTCATCAAGTACGCCAACACTATGCCCTTCGCTGAGCCTGTGAAGTTCTGAAAGGCCGCGTTAATTTTGTTCCGCCGCCTCGGCCTCACGCATCAACCTCGCGACGTGGAAGATGTAGTGAATTCCGGACAGGGCCGCGAACAACGCGACGAAAAAGTAGGTCGTCGGCAGGTGGATGTGTATTCCCGTCACGGCGGCGGCCAAAACCAGCGTGACCGCGACGACCTGGACAAAGGTGCTTGCTTTACCGAGCCAAGATGGCTTGAATCCGCGAAATCCCGTCATTACGTTGATCGCCGCTGCGACCGTTACGATCAGAACGTCGCGGCCGATCACGGCGGCCGTCACCCAAAAAGGGATCGGCAAATGCCGGGTCTGGGGCAGTACATTTGGCAGGGTTAGCACGATAAACGCAACCGTCATCAGGAGTTTGTCTGCGATCGGGTCAATGATCGTCCCGAGCTCAGATTCCTGCCCGAATCGCCTGGCGACAAAACCATCGATCCCATCTGAGATCCCCGCGATCAAAAAGAAGACCAGGGCCCACTCGACCTTGCCGTAGTAAAGCATTGTCGCGAAGACGGGGATCAGCCCCATCCGGACAAATGTCAGGAGATTTGGGATCGTGAGTATCTTTGACGAAGGAGTTGGGGCGTTCATTCCGACGTTCGCAGCTCCAACATTGAGATTTCCGGCGGACATTGATAACGGACCGGTAGAACGACCGTCCCGATCCCGCGCGTGATGTAGATCTGGGCTTCCTTTCTCCGATGCAGCCCGCTCGAGAGCTTTCGCCGTGGCAATATCCGCTTTTCTTCGTCCCGGATCTTGATCTGGCCTCCGTGAGTGTGGCCGCTGAGCGTTAGATCTATGCCCGCCCGGACGGCCTGGCGAAAGATGATCGGATTGTGTGCGAGAAGCATCTTCAATTCGTCCGGAAATGAACCGCGCATAGCAGCCGCAACGTCCGTCTTTCCGACCATGTAATCGTCTACGCCTGCCAACCAGAATGATGCTCCGCGGGCCTCGACCCGCAGACCCTCATTAACGAGCATCTTGATGCCCTCGCCGCGGAACATTTTCGTGACGAGATCGGCGTCGGTCCAATGATCGTGGTTGCCGAGACAAGCGTAAACGCCGAACTTTGCTTTTAATCTGGCCAACGCCGCGGCGACCGGCGCGACATATTCGCGTTCGTGCGAGACATAGTCGCCCGTAAGCACGAACATATCGGGACGCAGCCGATTGGCTACCTTGATCACACGTTCGATGTGATCGAGGCCCGTAAAAGGACTGTGGTGAATATCGGAAAGGTGAATTATCTTGAAACCGTCAAGCCGTTTCGGCAATCGGCGCAAACGTATCTCGACCCGTTCAAGCGAAAGGCTGGTCGCCTCGTCCATAGCGAGCTTTGCCTTTTTTGACCAGTTTCCGGCGATTGTCCGCAGCGGAGCCTCAGAGGCAACGTATGCGTTGATCCTTTCCGTTAATTTGACCCTTTTCGGCAAAACAGCACTCATCGTTAGTGTCGAGATTATATATGGCGGCGAGGTAAATTACAACGATATCATTCGCCGACGACCTTAAGGAATTTGCGCTTACCGACCTGCAGCAGGATGCCATCGCCGCCCACAATAATCTCGGCGTTTGCCGCTGACGCCTTTTCATTGTTGACCTTCACGCCGCCCTGTTCGATCAGGCGTCTTGCCTCGCCTTTTGATCCGGCAAGGCCGGTGTCCGCAAGCAGTTGCGAAAGCATATACGTACCGGCCTCGATCGTTTTTTCATCGATCTCGTCAGGCACCTCTTTATGGACAAATCGTTTAACAAATTCATCCTCGGCGGCATCGGCCGCGGCCTGCGAATGAAAATCCTTAATGATGAGTTTGGCGAGTCTCACTTTCAGATCACGGGGATTCTCGCCATTTTCGACATCAGATCTCAGCCCGGAGATCTCGGTCGAGGTAAGGTCCGTCAGCAACTCGTAGTACTTCCACATCAGGTCGTCTGATATCGACATGACCTTGCCGAACATCTCATTCGGTGCTTCGTCGATGCCGATGTAATTGTTCAGCGATTTCGACATCTTATTGACGCCGTCCAACCCCTCGAGCAGCGGTGTCGTGATGATCACCTGAGGTTCCTGATCGAATTCACGCTGCAGATTGCGGCCCATCAAAAGGTTAAATTTCTGATCAGTCCCGCCGAGTTCGACATCGGCTTCGAGAGCGACCGAGTCATAACCCTGCACCAGCGGATAAAGCAGCTCGTGAAGTGAGATCGGCTTTTCCTCGTTCATCCGCTTGGTAAAATCGTCGCGCTCGAGGATCTGTTTGACCGTCGTTTTGGCACAGAGCTTTACAAAATCGGCGGCAGTAAATTTGTCGAGCCACTCACCGTTGAACCGCAGCTCGGTCTTCCCCGGATCGAGCAGCTTGAACATCTGCCGCTTGTACGTCTCGGCGTTGGCGTTGACCTCTTCGCGTGAGAGCGGCGGCCGCGTGACGTTCTTACCCGACGGATCGCCGATCATCCCGGTAAAATCACCGATCAGGAAAATGACCGTGTGGCCAAGGTCTTGAAACGCCTTGAGTTTTCGGATCACAACCGTGTGTCCGACGTGTATGTCCGGGGCGGTCGGATCGAGCCCGAGTTTTACGCGCAGCGGCTTGCCGGTCTTTTCGGATCTTTCCAATTTCTTGCGCAGGTCCTCTTCCCGGATCAGATCGACCGTGCCTTTCTTCAAAAATTCAAGTTGTTCGTCAATGGTCATGGTAAAACGGCAATTATAACTTACGGTACATTATGTACGCATTCGTCAGGCCATTTTTTGCGTGAAACATAGCATCGGGGATCTCGCCGATTATTTCAAAGCCGATGTCCTGCCATAGCTTTACGGCGTAGGTGTTCGATTTGACGACGAAGTTGAATTGCATCGCCGTAAAGCCGAGACGGCGGGCTTCGTCGAGGGACCAAAGGCCGATCTGTTTGCCGATTCCATTGCCGTGAGCATGCGGTGCGACCATGTACGCGGCGTTCGCCACATGTTTGCCGAGCCCCGGCTGATTTGCCTTCAGCCAAAATGTCGCGACGATCTCACCATCTTCGACCGCAACATAGTTGTGCTTATCCGGCGTAAACCAGAACGCCATCATCTCGTCTTCCGTTGCGTCCGGAGCAAATACATATGTATCGCCGCCGGCGATCACGGACTTGATTATCTGCCAGATCGCGGGTTTGTCCCGATCTGATGCCGGTCGAATCTTTAGCAGATCAGGGAACATATGCGCTTGGCGTCGGAATATCACCCGCGGCTCCAAATGCCTGGATCAATGTGCCCGCGGTCGATCGCTGGATGTACCAAGTAACGTTTGTCGGCCTGAAAACGCCCGCGTCGATCTTTCCGTCACCGTCGTAATCGCCGGGAACCGGAGTGTCACCGGTCGCACCAAACGGAAACGCGAAAAAGGTCAGATCCTCGGATCGCAAAACGAACCAATTGCCGTTCGACGGCCGCCAAAACGCTACGTCGGCCTTTCCATCGCCTGTAAAATCGCCCTGCACCGGCCTGTCGGTCGATCCGCCGAACTGTAATGCAAGTACCGATGCGTTCGAACTTCGTCGGATCCACCATTCCGATGCGGCACCGTTCGGGCGAAACACCGCAACATCGGCCTTTCCGTCACCGTCATAATCGGCGACAGTCGGCTTGTCGCCGGCCGCTCCGAATGTGAGTATGTCAGTGCCGCCACCCGATTTGTTCACAAACCAGTTTAGCGTAGATGGACGAAATACTGCCGGATCCGCTTTACCGTCGCCATCAAAATCCGCCGGGATCGGGACATCATTACCCGCCCCGAATGGAAAGGCAAAGAAAGTGAAATCCTCACTGCGCAGTATGAACCAATTGCCATTCGACGGTCGCCAAAAAGCGATGTCGGATCTTCCGTCGCCGGTGTAATCCGCCGGAACCATTTTATCTGACGATGTCCCGAACTGGGTCGCAAAATTACTGCCGTTCGACGACCGCATCAGCCACCATTCACCCGGGCCGGGACGGAAGATCGATATGTCCGTCTTATTATCACCGTCGTAGTCGAACGGAGCTCGCGACATCGGTGAATTCGCACTCAAAGTCAGCGAATACGATCCCGTTTCGCCCGCCGCGAATGAGTTGGCGAGTATTGTGTAAGTACCTGTCGAAGGTAAGGTCAAAAATCCGGATGCCGGAATCCGAGCGTTGTTGCCGCCGCCACTATTGTTGTCCTGCGCAACAAGAGTTCCGCCTGGATAACTGCCTTGATAAAGAAAGAGATAGGAATTAAATTGGGACGAGTTCATAGCAATCGAGATCTGCTGTCCCGCCGTCCCGTTAAAGGTATAGGCATCGTAGAAAGAGCTATCAGTGAAGGTGCAATCGCCCGACTGGAGATTGCCGCTCGCGGTTTGTCCGAAAGTAATCGGCGAAGCCGGTGGGCAACCCCCGCTTTCGTCGTTCTGGATCGTGCCGAGTGCCTGACTATCTGCGATTCCAGCGTTTGTCGGGTTTGATAAATTGACGAAAAAGCTTTCGTTCGGCTCGATCGTCGTGTCGCCATTGACCAAAATTGTGATCGTTTTCGCGGTTTCATTCGGATTAAAAGTGAGTGCTGATGCACCGACCGCAATATAATCGCTGCCACCGGTTGCTGTGCCGTCGGCGGTCTGATAACTGACCGTTACGGTTTGCGGGCTGGCGGCGGAAAGATTGACGTTGAACACGAAGGCGGTCGTGCCGCTGTTCCCTTCGTTCTGTGAAACGTCCGAAATCGAAATTGCCGGAATGGGAACGCCTTGCGCTTCAAACGCGCCGATGTCCGGTGTGTTTGTACTTTGGATATTATCGTCGTAAGAGCGAACTAAACCGCGTTGGTCGGTCAGTTCTGCGTTGACGATCCATGCATTGGGGCTGTTAATTGCGGGACTCGTAGCCGAAGCGATCGCATGGGTCGGAGTCGGGCCGCCGTTGTCCGCAAGCGGCGAGAGCTGTGGATTAAGCGGATTTCCCGGCGCTCCGACTCGATTATTACCGGCGAAAACGATCGTCCCTGGATTGCCGATCAGGCCAGAAAACGCGGTGATATTAGAGGAGCCGGATTCCGCGATATCCGGAGTTGTTACATTGTTGGCGTTGCCCGCAACGATCGTGCTGAACAGATCTATAACTCCGCTTGTGCGGCGCAAACCTCCCACACTGTTCGTCCCGGCTGTCGTGTTGTTAGTGATCGTGGAATTCTCAATTTTCGCCAGAGTTGTCGGAGTCGAACCTGCGAACCGGATCCCGCCCGCATTGTTGTTTCCGACGTTCGCACTGTTTCCGCTGACGGTCGAACTAATGACGTTAAGTGCTCCACGACTGTCGATGCCGCCGCCCGTGTCGCCGTTGATTGCAGTGTTGTTGGAAATAGTGCTTTGAAAAACGGTCAAAGTTCCAAGGTTGCCGTTAAAGATGCCCCCTCCGAGTGTCCCGAGGCTGTTTTTTACGTGGCATTGCGATACGGTTAGGTTCCCGTTGTTCGAGATAGCGCCGCCAGCGCCGCTCGACGGAAAGCCGTTCGAGATCGTCAATCCCTGCAGGATCACGGTGAAAACGCCGGTGCTGCTAGTGATTAGAACCCGATTCGCGCTATTGCCCGAAATCGTCGTCAGATTCGCGCCAGTTCCGAGAATCGCCAGGTTCTTGTTGATGACGAGTTCACCGAGACCGAGAGTGATCGTTTGAGGCGTATTGAACAACCCGGAGAAATAGACAATGCCGCCCGATGGTGCCGCGGCGATCGCCTCGCGGAGCGAACAATCGGCCACGGTGCAGCTTCCATCGTTTGTGTCGGCTGTTTTATTGACGATCAATGTGTTTCCGGATTCAAACGAACCGATGTCGGATCCGTTGCCGACGTTTGCAATCGCGGCCACATCGACGGGACGCAGAGAGCCCCGCTGATCAAAGGTTAGCGGTTCGGCGTCCTGCGGAACCCCGCCTTTATCTAAAGCTGTGCTGCTGCCGAGCAAGCCGTGTGTCGGCGTATTGCCGCCATAAAGATTTAGCGGTGCAAGTTGCGGACTGAGTAGCGACCCATTCGTACCGGTCTGGTCGAACGGCTGATTAAATGTCGTGACCGCACCGCGATTTCCGATAATATTGAAGTTGTCCGAGATGAAAAAGCCGGCGACATCGGGCGTCACGGAATTGTTTACATTACCCGCTATGATACTATTTGCGATCCGCGGCCTATTTACCGAATTCGACGCAAAAACTCCGCTCGCATTGCTCGCTCCGGGCGCGTAATTATTGGTTACGGTGGTGTAGTTTATTGTGGAAGGGAAAGGAAAGCTCGATCCGACATAAACACCGCCGGCCGAATTCGGCGACGGATCAAAAATGCGATTCCCGCTGATGGTCGAATTTCTCGAATCGAGATATCCCAACGCAATGACACCGCCCGCATTTCCCCCAGCGTCTGCATAGGCGAGATTGTTGGTAACTGAGGTTTCATACAGCGCGACCAAGTTACCGTAGATGCCGCCACCGACTTCGGCTTCATTTTTCGAAACGACGCAATTTTTAAGCGTCAGACTTCCTTCCGAATATATTCCTCCGCCGTTTGTAGCTGATCCGCCGGTTATCGTCATTCCACTTAGTGTGACGTCGGTAGTACTGCCAGTCATCCGAAAAACACCGTCATACAGAAACGCGTCCGTCAGACCGATTCCTCCAATCGTCAGTAAATTCGGACCCGGACCTTCAATCGTCAGATTTTTATCAATGCTTAAAATCCCGGTGGGCGGAAACGTCCCCGGCTGAAACACCAGGTAGATAGTTTGCGGCGTGTTGAAAAGCGGTGAAAATTTGATTTTCCCGCCCGCCGGAATATCATTGATCGCTTCGCGCAAATTGCAATGCGCGAAAGTGCAGCCATTCGAGTCAACCACGTCGTTGGTCGTGTTGACCACCAACTCGTCAAATGTCATGACCAAATCCCAACCACCGGTCAAGGTGCCGTTGTCGCCCGGCGTATCGTCGACCACCAGCAGTTTCCAATCGCCGTTCGGATTGATCCCATTAAAGACGTCGAGGTTCGCCGGGAAGTTCGGGTCGGCGCCTGGACCTGGCGGGTCGAAAACGTCGACGTTGAACGATTCGTAGTTGACAGGGCGCGTAACGACCGTGTTTCCAGTTCCGGTCGGTAGCGGTCCATTGTCGCCGATCGCGGTTGCGGCAGATTGGTCAAAGGTAAAGAATGTTTGGTCGTTAAATCCCGTACCGCCCGCGTCCGACATCAACATCGTTCCGGCGCCGTTTGGGGCGATCAGATAAATATCAAGGTCGTCCGCGCGACCGTTTATCAAAGCCCGCAAGTTTACTGTGACTTTTTTGAGTCGCGAACCAGCTGAGTTTACAGTGATGATCGAAGGATACGGCGAGGCATTCCCGATGCTGGGAATGTTGATCGTCGAATGATTTGAAAAAGTCGTCGGATTGGCGTTAGGGCTGGTCGGCTCCGTTTTGTCGTTGACGGTGATCGGCTCAAGACCGCCGGCGATCACCGTCGTCTTTTCGGAGGCGGCTATCTGGTCATCCTTGCCCTGCGCCGAGACAGTTAACGTTCCGTCGGTTGTGAACGTAATCCCAGAGAACGCGACTCCCGCAATAATAACTATGGCTATAATCCATCGCACTCTGCCAAATACACCCCGCGGCTTCGAACTCGCTTTTGATCTCGGCATACATCTCCCCTGTTTCCAACTCAACTTACGGCGCAGGGAGTTCGCCGCGTCCATGGTCTAAAAATTGACTCTTATTGCATTGGGATAGTATGTCATTTCGCTATACAATTCAATAAAAAGCTGAGCCGGACGAATGTGGGATCGTGACCGCAAGCGAACGTACCAGTTCGCTACAGCGCACGCTCGTTCACACTCGCCTTTCTGTGGTATTGGAACTAGACTTTTATCATGACAATCGAACTGAAAGATCTGCATCTAGCATTTATCGGCTGCGGCGTGATGGGCGAGTCGATGCTGGCCGGTTTGGTAGTAAACGGGATCGTCGACGCGGTCAATATTTCCGCGAGTCACCCGCGGGAAGATCGGCGCGCCGATCTCGCCGCCAGATACGGCATTAGAACGTACGAAAGCAATGCCGAGGCCGCCCGTGCACTCGCCGGACATGAGAATTCGGCGGTTGTTTTGTGCGTCAAACCGCAGCGTTTGAAGAAGGTGCTTGCCGACCTCGATGGCGTCATACATGTCGAGCAGCTTGTCGTCTCGATCGTCGCCGGGGCGACAATCAGTCACTTGGCCCAGGAACTCGGTACGGCAAAGGTCGTGCGTGCAATGCCCAACACGCCGTCGCAGATCGGTGCCGGCATCACCGCGTGGACATGCACCGAGGCGGTCGGCGGCATCGAGCGCGGACACGTTCGCGAAATGCTAACTGCACTCGGCAAGGAGCTTTTTGTCGAGACCGAGAACATGATAGATATGGCAACTTCCCTATCGGCTACCGGTCCGACGTACATCTTTATGGTCATGGAGGCCCTGACAGACGCGGGCGTGCATATGGGATTTTCGCGTGACATGGCCAAGGAACTCGTCCAGGAAACGATGCTTGGTTCTGTCAAATTCGCAATGGCATCGCACAAGCACCCCGCCGAACTTCGCAATATGGTGACGTCGCCCGGCGGGACGTCTGCCGAAGCGATCTACCAGATGGAGAAAGGCAGTCTTCGGACGGTGCTCTCAAAGGCCGTTTATTCGGCATACAAACGGGCGGTCGAACTCGGAAAAAAGAGCTGACTCAGCGATGTTGCGGGCGTTATCGTACCCAAGTCACAATCGCTGGACGTTCCAGTAATTGAGAGATTTGAGCATTAAGTTCATTTATATAGAGTTACAGTAATGATTCGAACTTCCATTAAATTTGATCTTGGTTGTCAGCGAACGGTCCTTATGATCGCGTTTGTGTTTGCCGCGATCATTGGTTTCATGGGCTTTTCACAGCGATCGTCGACCAAGGATGCTGTTTTCCAACCAGCGGCTCTCGGCCGGCTCGCCTATGACCGGACCGATTACACAACCGGCGGCATTGGCTATATCGCCTTGGCCTCGTCCAACAGCGACGGAACCGGCACCGCAACCCTCGCCGGGGCAGGCGTTCCGCCCATTTACAATAACAATCCTTCATGGAAAGCCGACGGTACAAGGATCGTTTACGAGACCGACAACGAGATCTGGGTAATGAATGCCGACGGCAGTCAAAAAGTTAACCTCACCAACACACCGACCGGAACGGCTTCTGAACGCAATCCGTCGTGGTCCCCAACCGGCAAGATCGCCTACGAACGAGATACCCAGATCTGGACGATGAATGCCGACGGCACGGGTCAAACGCCTTTCACAGCGATAGCACAGCCATCGCCGGCCGCACCGGCATATTCGCCCGACGGTACCAAGCTCGCATTCCAATCCGGCGGCGACATCTGGATCATAAATGCTGACGGGACAAATGAACATCGCGTAACGATCAGCGCCGCCAACGATTCGGGCCCCGCGTGGTCTCCCGACGGCACGAAGATCATTTTCGCCAAAGTTGGCACCGGCATCTCTATCATCAATATTGACGGCACCAACGAAATAGCGTTGACGAATTGGGGCCAGGACAGCGCCCCTTCTTGGTCAAACGACGGCACTAAGATCGCATTTGTCAGGCGCGGTGGCACGGCGAACGGGATATACGTAATGGATGCGGTCGGCGGCAATCAGATCCGCATATTGGCAGATAATCTAACCAATCCCGGCCGCACCGAGCACAACAATCCCGCTTGGCAGCCAACCGCCGTTACGCCAAACACGGTCATTATCAGCGGCCGGATCACACGCAGCGGACAGGGACTGGTGGGCGTCAGTGTTGCGCTGACGGGTACGTCGGCCTTGAACACGTCCACCAACTCGCTTGGCGAATATCGATTTGAGGGTTTGTCGATGAACGGCGAGTACACGGTTCGGCCGAGTTTGTCAGGCCACATATTCACGCCGGCCGGACGCTCATTTGCTTCGCCCGCCTCGAACAAGATCGCCGATTTTGCCGCGGGACAGACCTGCAGCACACCGAATTGCCGGGTCAACGGCCGCATCGTTTTCGTTCGCGGCACTGACATTTACACCGCGGCGGCCGACGGCACGGAAGTTGTAAATCTAATTAACGGCAGCATGGGTATCTGCGAAGATCCGGCGTTCTCGCCCGACGGAAACTCAATAATTTTCCGCAGTAACGCTCCGGGCAACTACGAGATCTACCGGATGGCCACGAATGGCTCGGCTCTTACGCGGTTGACCAATGCGGCCGGCACCGACGAGTATCCGGTCTATTCCAACGACGGATCGAAGATCGTTTTCACAAGCGATCGCGACGGCAACCAAGAGATCTATACGATGAATGCCGACGGTTCGAACCAGCAGCGGCTAACGAATAACACTGTCCGGGATACCGAACCTGCATATTCACCCGACGGCGCTAAGATCGCGTTTTCGCGGGTATACGAGACGGTCGGCAATCGACAGGCGATATTTACGATGAATGCGGACGGCTCGAACGTCCAGCAAATTACCACGCCGGGCGTACTATACGACTTTACACCCTCTTATTCGCCGGACGGCACGAAGCTACTGTTTTGGCGGTACGATAGCGGGCCGTTCACCTCACAGTTTTACATTGCAAATTCTGATGGCACGAATCCGGTTCCGTTAGCCGGTGCTTCGGGCTTTGTTTACAAGCCGTCGTTCTCGCCGGACGGAACGAAGGTGATCTATTCGAGACGCTTCGATCTTTTCACGAACAATGTTGAGTACGTTTCGATCAGCGGCGGCGGCGGCACAGTTATGGTGCAGAATGGAAATCATGTCGACTGGCAGCCGGTGGTTCCGACGATCCAGCCGACGCGCTTTGATTTTGACGGCGACGGTCGAGCGGATATCGCGGTCTTTCGGCCAAGCGAAGGCGTCTGGTACATTCTGCGAAGTTCGGACCTTGGGCTAACGCAGCGTTCTTTTGCCCTTTCTGGTGACCTTCCTGTTCCGTCTGATATGGACGGCGATACGATCACTGACGTGGCGATCTATCGTCCCTCGAACAGCGATTTTTGGTCACTCAGCTCTGCCACGGGCCAACAGATAAATGCTCATCTCGGCCAGGCCGGCGACGTTCCCGTCCCGTCCGACATTGACGGCGATGGACGGTCTGACTATGTGGTCTATAGGCCGTCGAACGGGCACTGGTACCGCGTGAGCAGTTCGACCGGATCCTTTTCGGACATATGGTTTGGTGCCGCCGGCGATAAGCCTGTCGTCGGTGACTTTGACGGCGACGGCAAGGCCGATCCGGCAATTTTCCGCCCTTCGGATGGAAATTGGTGGTGGCTGAGCAGTCTCGACGGCGTTCAGCGGGCAATACGATGGGGCATCGCCGAAGACATTCCGTCACCTGCGGATTTCGACGGCGACGGCAGAACGGACTTTGCCGTCTTCCGTCCGTCAACCGGGGTCTGGTACATCATCAATAGTTCAAACGGCTCCTTCACTATCTTTCCGTTCGGTCTTGCAGGCGACAAACCGGTACCCGCCGATTACGACGGCGACGGCAAAGCGGATGTCGCTGTGTACCGCCCGTCGGATGGTACATGGTATTTGCTGCGTTCCAGTGCCGGATTTACCGGCTTTCGTTGGGGCATTGCTTCCGATGTACCTTTACCGAACGCGTTGATCCGTTGATACAGTCCGCTGCGAGAAAGAAAAGCCGCCGGGTCCGGCGGCTTTTTCGATCAACATAGTTGATAAGAATCTACTTCAGGTACTTTTCGAACCATTCCAGATTGCTCTGCATCGCCGCGAGCTGCATTTTGGGCTCTGTCGGACCGTGAGGCTGCCGCGGCAACACTATCATCCGCACGGGCACGCCCTGCTGCTTTAGAGCATTGTAAAGTTCGAATCCCTGTGAGATCGGCACTCGAAGGTCGGCGTCGCCCTGCTGGATCATCGTCGGTGTCGTCACACCTTTGATGTTGAACATCGCCGAGTGCTTTGCGTACACATCCGGGATCTCCCATGCCTGCCCGCCGAAGTAATCGGGAACAAAGTCCGGAATATCCGCCGTACCGTTAAAGCTCATCAGGTTCGTGACCGGTGCTCCGGCGGACGCGGCCTTGAAACGCTTGGTCTTCGTAATGATCGTTGATGTCATATAGCCGCCGTAGCTCCAGCCCATGACGCCCATGCGGTTCGGGTCGGCGACGCCCATTTCAATGACCTTATCGACGCCGGACATTATGTCTTCATAGTCCATTCCTCCCCAATCTTTGATGTTCGCACGGCGAAATTCAGTGCCGTAACCACTCGAGCCACGCGGATTTGGACGCAATATTGCGTAACCCTTCTGTGCGAACGAAGCGATCGGGTAGACACCGCGGCCGCCGATAAAGTTGTGATTAAAAACGCCCGCCGGTCCGCCGTGAATGTTCAAGATGAGCGGAACCTTGGTTCCGGCAACGTAGTTATTTGGGTACGTCAACAGCCCTTCGATATCGCGACCGTCCTTGCTTTTCCACCGCAATATTTCGGTTTTGGCGGTCGGGATCTTTGCGACTTCGGTGTTCACGTTCGAGATCTGCTTTGGCGAATAGTCAGGCCTTTTGGCCACAAAGACCTCGGGCGGAGTCGTTGGAGTCTGCGTGGACATCGCGAAATCGTTGGCTCGATTCATCGACATTCCCGAGATCACGGCACCGACATTGTGGACTTCGACGATGGAATTCGTCGCAACGATCAACTCATAGAGAGCTGTTCCGGTGCCCTTGGCTTCCGTGAAGACGATCTTTGTGTCGTCACCATTCCAACCAATAATTCCCGGTTGGCCTTCGTATGACAACGGTGCGACTTTCGGCGAGCCGCCGCCGGCAGGATATATATTGACGCGATTACTTTGTGCCCAACGCGGCGCTCCGTCACTTGCTGAGATCGCGATCCATTTGCCATCGTGTGAATACTGCGGAGCTGACTCGAAATTAGAGGTTGCGGCGAGCTCCGTAATATTGCCGCTGGCGACATCCAGTACCGAGACGTCCGACGTCGGCCAATAATCGGCCTTCGGGTCGCTGACGTGACTAAACGCTATTTTCGCCCCGTCCGGTGACCAATCGAATGATGTAACGCTGCGGGCCATCGACGTCAGCTTTCTTATCTCGCGTTTACCGTTCGCGTCCTTTGCTACGGGCATCACGTACAGACGCGACATCTTGATGTTCTCGTCGACCCATCGAAAATCGTTTTTGGCCTTGTCGTTCTTTTCCTCGTCGTCAGTCTTGGGATCGGTCATCGTGAAGGCGATCCACTTGCCATCAGGCGACCACTCCAGCGAATTGACGCTCGATCTTACGTCAGTGATCATTTCGGCTTCGCCGCCGGCGGCACGTAGCAGATAAATGTTGCTTCGATTGTCTTTACGAGCAGATGTAAATGCGATCCATTCGCCATCGGGCGACCATCTCGGATTGGCTGAGGACTTATCGGCAAACGTAAGCTGAACATTCGTTTTGCCGTCCGCTGATGCCATCCAGATCTGCGTCACGTACTCGCTGCGGTCGCTGGTCATCACTTCGTACGCGACCGTGTAAAGCACCTTCGAACCGTCCGGCGAGATCGCGGTCGAACCGATAGTCTTCGTCTTGAGCTGCATTTCGGGCGTCCATTGAGCTGATACGCTCTGCACCGCCGCGGCCATAATTAGCGCCGCTATTGCACACAACACATAATGTTTGGATCTGATCATTTGAGCCTCCGGTGTCTGGTGACCAAATGGATACAGCCGGAACAATGTTTTTATCCGTCTGTTTCCATTGATCGCTTGGTTAACGTAAATTTCCAGAGCATTCTATTCTGTTCTTCGTTAAATTCATAACGCGGCTCGCTGACCGTCCAAAACCCGAGGAACTGCCAACGATTTACCCCGAGTTTGTTAAATAGCGGGACCGCCGTTTGTGTTTCGGCAGCAGCGATCAGTGCCCGGTTCCGGACATCCAGTTTCTGGTCGCCGCGGCGACCCGATCCGGTGTAGTTGATCGTGTTAGAATCAAGCCCGTGAGCGTCCGGATAACAGGGATTGATCCTGCCGAAGTCGGTTAGCAGCGAAACAAGCCGACCGCGGCTCTGATATATCCCGTTCTGCCCACGGTGGACCTCGCTAACGTCATCCCACGTGAACACCCCGCCAATATCATTCATTGTGAAAAAACTGCCGCTCGTTGTTCCATCAGGGCATTTCATACTTGACACAATTAACTTTGATGATAACATTCATATCGCCTTTCCATTTCTTTAGAAAAAAAGCAGTTCTTTTGACGAAAGAGACGTTTCGATTTGCTAATGGTACATCTGACCCGCGCCTCGTGCTCGGCGGCCGGTGCCATTCCTTACTGGCTGTTTAACCGAATCTAAAAGGAGATCAAATTTGTGAAAAAATTTCTCGGACTTCTGGCTGTTGTTGTCAGTGTTCTCATGGTTTTCGGCATCGTTTCAAAACGAGCCGAAGCAAACAAGGCGTTATTTTCCACCGGTTCGCAGGACGAACTTGAAAATGCAAAACGGATCAGTCTGGACATTCTCCGTGACCGAGCCGCTCAGCGTGCAATCGGCAATGTCGATGATTATCAGGTCCGAAAGGTCGAGATCGATGAACTTCGGATGGCTCACACCCGCGTCCGGCAGACGCTCGACGGCATTCCGGTCTGGGAAGGCGAAGCCATCGTACACCTCGACGCCGAGGGTAGGTTGACGACCATTACCGACGATCTGAAAGAAACCGTCGCCGTCAATACTAAGGCTAATATCTCCGAGAAGCAGGCCTTGAGATACGCGATGAACGCCTATTCGGGCAAAGCTCGAATGACCGATTCGCCGCAGGTCGAAATGTACATCTATCGCGCGGCTGACCGGGATCACCTCGTCTATCGCGTCGAAACGCCTCGGCTGGACGGCTCGGCCGACACATCGGCACCAGTGGTTTTTGTTGATGCTCATACCGGCGAGATCGTCGACGGCTATGACAATCTTCAGACCGGCACCGGTTCGTCGCTCTACAGCGGTACCGTCAGCATCAGCACCAGCCTGTCCGGTGCGAACTACTATATGGAAGACACGACCCGCCGCCAGGGCACGTTCAATATGAACAACACCGGCAACACATCGACCGGAACGGGCGGCACACAGTCACGTTATACAGATGCCGATGACAACTGGACGGCGACAAACGCCCGGGCCGGCGTCGACGCTCATTACGGTGCCGCTAAGACCTTTGATTATTATCAAACGGTCCACGGCCGCAACGGGATTGACGGAAATTACGGGCCCGGAACGACGACCGCCGCCGCGAACGGCGTCAGCATCGTCGCGTCACGCGTTCACTTTGGAAGTGGATACAACAATGCGTTCTGGTACCAGAACATGATGTCCTACGGCGACGGTGACGGAACGACTTTTTCACCGCTGACCTCGACCGACGTTTGCGGCCATGAGATGACGCATGGCGTGACCGAACGGACGGCAAACCTGACCTATTCGAAGGAATCCGGGGCCCTCAATGAATCATGGTCGGACATCATGGGTGCGATGGTCGAGCTTTATGCAGATGGCGGTGTGGTTTCCACCAATACATGGCTGATCGGCGAAGATATCTACACCCCGGGGACGGCCGGCGATGCCCTCCGACGTATGGACAATCCGAACGCCGTCGGCGATCCGGACCACTACAGCCTGCGTTTGTATCCGGGGACCTGTACTCCATCGAGCGCGAATGACCAGTGCGGCGTACACACCAATTCGAGCATTTCAAATCACGCATATTATCTGATGGCAGCCGGCGGCGCCAATCGTGTCAGCGGCGTTGCCGTTACGGGAATTGGCGGGACTGACGCCGCAAAGATCTTTTACCGTGCCCTTACTGTTTATATGACAGCAAGCACCAACTTTGCAGGGGCACGGACGGCGACCCTTAATGCCGCGACTGACCTCTTCGGTTCATCGAGCGCTCAGTACAACACCGTCGCGACCGGTTGGTGCGCGGTCGGTGTCGGGACTTGCCCGGGCGGTTCGACGCCGACACCGACGCCTACCCCAACGCCGAGCGGAAACGAATTGATCGTCAACGGCGGATTTGAAACGTCGGCGAGCCCGTGGGTCAGTTCAGGTTCCGGTTACTTTTATACGGCCAACGGTTCTGCTCCGCATGGCGGCACCGGTTACATTTACTTTGGTGTTAATAACAGCGTCACCGGCCAGGCCTATCAGACCGTGACGATCCCGACGACGGCAACGGGTACGTTGACCTTCTGGCTCAACGTCACCTCGAGCGAAACGACTACGACGAAACAATACGATAAGCTGTTCGCCGAGGTCCGCAATACGTCCGGAACGCTGCTCTCAACTCTTGCGACCTACAGCAATCTCAATAAGGTGGCATCGGCGACGACGTATTCGCAAAAGTCGTTTAGCCTTGCCGCTTATAAGGGACAAACCGTCAGGGTGCAATTCCGTTCGACGACGGATAGCTCGATCACGACGACCTTCCGCGTCGATGACGTGTCATTGAAGTAGAGCGACGCGATCAGATAAATGCAAAAGGGCCGCTCCGTTAATGGAGCGGCCCTTTTTCTGGAATGAGGAAAAGTAAATTATTGCTGAGCGGTGAAGTCCAGATCGGTGATCTCGTCACCGACCGAGACCACTCTCGACGGAACGGCAAACGAGTACTGCTTGCTGCTCACCGTCAGGGTGTAAGAACTGCCCGATTCGACATCATCAAACTTGAAATATCCAAAAGCACTCGTCTTGACCGTCCGCTCACTGCCGTCCGGGCCGACAAGGCTGACCGCCGCATTGCGGATCCCGCGGCCGTCCGCCGTCGTCACACGGCCGCTGACCGACACCATGGCTGCCGTCGGAGCCAGCGACGTCACGGTCAGCGTATATGTTCCGGCACTCCCGGTTCCGCTCGCGGCATAAGAATCGACGCCGATGTAGTAGGTTCCGGCGCCGAGCGTGGTTGCCGGTAGGATCTCGGGCCCGACCCCGGCACCGATCGCATCCTGTGACGAGGTCACGGTATTCGCCGCCGCGAGCGTATTCGCGAGCCCGGCCGGACAGGCCTTCGTGATGTATATAACGCCATCCAAGGTTGAACCCGTCAGACTCATCGTCGCCGAGACATTTGTCGCCGTCGCCAGCACGATTTTGTAGAATTTGTCGGGGCCGGGATAGGTAGAAGGCATTGACGCCAGGCTGTAATTGCCGATCGTATTATTCGCACCGGTCGTGTCACCGCTGTCGGTGTAGCTGCTCGACGAGATGGTTGTCGCCGAAACGCAATCGTCGCCGCCGGCGAACCGGGACGACGACAGCCATTCCGGAACGGGCATTCGATCAGTTGAGGTCACCATTTTTGTAACGCCCGCGGCCGACGCGTGCTCACTCAACAGGCCGGTAAAAGCGGCCAGGACCATCATAAGAACTACCAGCGACAGTGCGGAATTTTGTCTCATCATCATCTTTCCTGCAAAGAAAAATCTCTTTGTTCGTAATCCGAATTCCCACAAGACTAGCAGATTTCAATAATATTTCAATTCCGCTGTTTTGAATTCCATCGAAAGGTGTTAATTTACCGTAACCAATTTACTGTCATTTGTCCGTAATCGGCGATTGATATTCTCGGAGGCTTCGGCGCGTGCGAAATTATTATTTTCTTGTATTGATCCCGATTGGACTGATCTTATTGGCCTCGATGATGCTCGTCGGACGACGCGCCGAAGGGCATGTTGCAGTTTTCGGCTCCGGCAGCGAGGACGAATTACGACTTGCTGTTTCGAAAAGCGTCGAACTCATTCGCGATAGATTTCCGCGGCAGCTTGTCGGAAACGTCGATGATTTTGTGGTCAAGTCCAACGAGATCGACTCTCAGGGCTACGCTCACACGAAGTTTCAACAACGTATCGGCCAGGTCCCCGTTTGGGAGGGCGAGGTGATCGTTCATCATAAGCCCGATGGCGAGGTCTTCGCCTTGACCGACAGCCTGCGGTCGGTCGGGCCGATCGACACGGTCCCCACGCTGAAGCCAACCGACGCCATAAAGATCGCAAAAAAACTGTACGACGGTTCAAGGTATCTCTCAGAACCGCCCGTGGCCGACCTTTGGATCTTTAACGGCAGTGATCAGGGTCGGCTCGCGTTTCGCGTGAAGATGAAACGGATCGACGGCTCGCCCGAAACGGCAATGCCCGTGATCTTTCTCGATGCTCATACCGGCGAGAAATTGCTTCAATATGACAATTTTCAGACGGGAACGGGCAATTCGCTATATAGCGGAAATGTCGTGATCGGCACTACGAGGAACGGATCGACGTTTTACATGGAGAACCTTACCCGAGCGAACAATCGGCCCAAACACGGCACCTTCAACTACAACAACGGTACGACGACGATGTCTCGTGTAACTGATACCGACGACATTTGGGACACGACGATAAATCGTGCCGCCGTCGATGCCCAGTACGGAGCCGAATCCACGCTCGAATATTTCAGGTTCGTGCATGGACGCAACGGCATCAATGGAACGGGCGGCCCGGGATATCTAACCGCGATCGACGGCACTTCGCCGCTGATCACGTCAGCCGTGCATTATTCGACAAATTATAACAACGCCGGCTGGAACGGCTCATTTATGCTATACGGCGACGGCGACGGTACAACGTTCAGCCCGCTGGTCACGGTCGACGTCGCCGGCCACGAGTTGACGCACGGTGTCACAGAATTTACCGCAAATCTGACTTACCAGAATGAATCCGGTGCTCTTAACGAATCGATGTCCGACGTTTTCGGAACGATGGTCAACCGTTATGCTAAACCGTCGAGTTGGAATTGGCAGATCGGCGAAGAGTGCTATACTCCGGCAAATGGTACTGGCGATGCTCTGCGATATATGAACACGCCGCATTCGGCCTCGAACAGCGGGTTTACGGTCGATGACGACCCCGACCACTATTCTGAGCGTTATACAGGCACGTCGGACAATGGCGGCGTGCATATAAACTCCGGCATCGCGAATAACGCGTTTTATCTGCTGTCCCAGGGCGGCACTCATCACCTGAGCGGCGTCACCGTAACGGGCATCGGCCCCGATCGTGCGGAGCAGATCTGGTATAAGGCCTTGTCGGCCTATATGACCTCTAGCACCAATTTTACCGGTGCAAGGACCGCGACCATAAGTGCCGCGACACAGATCTTCGGTTCGACGAGCACGGAAAACACGGCGGTCCAAAAAGCATGGTGCGCAGTCGGTGTCGGCAGTTGTCCGGGCGCCACAACCCCGACCCCGACGCCGAACGGCGCCGAACTGATCACCAACGGGGCTTTTGAAACGGCGATCACGCCATGGGTAATGACCGGCTCCGGTGCAATTTACACAAATGCCGGCAACTTCCCTCACGGCGGAACGGGTTATGCCTATTTCGGGGCGGCGGTCAGCGTGACGGGCCAAACCTATCAGACGATCACGATCCCGGCGGGCAAGAGCCCGACCCTGACATTCTGGCTCAACGTCACATCGCTAGAGACCACTACGACAGTTCAATATGACAAGTTGTTTGTTGAGGTTCTCGACAATTCCGGAACGCTCTTGGCGACTCTCGCTACCTACAGTAATTTGAATAAGGTGACAGCCTCGAGCGACTATTCCCAAAAGTCAATGTCACTTGCCGCATACGCCGGCCAGACGATCCGTGTCCAGTTCCGAACGACAAATGACTCTTCGGCGATCACGACCTTCCGTCTGGATGACGCATCTGCAATTTACTACTGATCTTTTACTCTGGGCAACGGAAAAAGGGAACGCCGCGAGGGCGTTCCCTTTCTTTTGCTCACGCATTTGCTCACCTAACAAACGCGTGCGCGATCGGCACATCACCTACTTGGCCGAACTGTTGAATAAGCGTTCCCGCGGATGACCGGGCCGCGTACCATGTCGAATTTGAGGGACGGAATACCGCCGCATCGGTCTTGTCGTCGCCGTCGTAGTCGCCCACGACCGGGAGATCGCCAGTTGAACCGAACGGAAAGGCGTAAAAGGTCTGGTCCTCGCTGCGCAAAATGAACCACGAACCGCTCGACGGTCGCCAAAGAGCAATATCGGTCTTGCCGTCGCCGGTGTAATCGCCCTGGACCGTCTGGTCGCTGCCGGCACCGAACCGTGCGGCAAACACGCCGTTGTCAGAACTGCGTCTGACCCACCATTCACCCGTTCCGGCGTTATCGCGAAAGACCGCGATGTCTGCCTTGCCGTCGCCGTCGTAATCACCGACAGCGGGACGATCGGAACTGCCGCCGAAACCGACGATAATAACTCCGATCGACGACCCCTGAATAAACCACGTTTGCGTCGACGGGCGAAACACCGCGATATCAGCCTTCTGGTCTCCATCATAGTCGGCCGGGATCGGCACATCGCCGGCGGAACCGAACGGCACTGCGTAAAATGATTGGTCCTCGCTGCGGAGTACGTACCAAAATCCCGTTGAGGGCCTAAAAAACGCGATGTCCGTCTTTCCGTCACCCGTCAGATCGGCCGGGCTCAAAATGTCGCTTTCGGAACCGAAACGCGATGCGCTGTTGCCGCCGTCGCTGCTTCGCAGGTACCACCACTCGCCGCCGGCCGGACGAAAGATCGACAGATCGGTCTTGCCGTCACCTTCAAAATCAAATGCACACTTGCCGGACGCGGTGATGCAGCTGCCGTTTGTGTCGAGATATGTGTCGATCTCGGATCGCGAGTATTGGCAAAATGACATTGGCGTATCGCCGGTCAATTGAGCGTTCATCAGCGAATTACCGCAGCTCTGAGCACTCTCTACGTGGTTGGCTCCGAGATTATGCCCGAGTTCGTGGGCCGTAATGAGGAATTTTGCCGGCGCCCAATTGACGTAGCCGCTCATGCCGTACGAGTCATTAGGCCGCCTGCAGGTCACTCCGATAAAGGCCCAACCCTGAGACTGGACGTTCGCCTTTCCCGAAAACAGGTGCGCAGCATCCCGCGGGTACGCCGCGTGGGGAAATTGAGTGTTCCAGTACGATTGAAAGTTGCGGACCGTAAACTCGGTATTCCCTGCCGCAAACGGGTCGGGAGCGGTCCATGTATGTTGATAAACGACGCTGATCGTAAGATTCAGTTCCGCCGCGTAAAGTCCCTCGATCGTATTGAGGATGCCGAGGATCTCATTATTAGCCTGCACCGGTCCGCCGAGAGTTGCGACGTACTCCATGTCCGCGTCGGTCGCGAGTTCGATCCGCTTGGGAGCGGCGGGAGATTCGCCGGCCCGTACCAATGGCATCGTGTCGTTTATCTTGTCCCCGAGTTTTGATCCGCACGAGATCGGGCTTCGGCCCAGAGCGTCTTCGATACGGTACAAGACATACTCGCGGCTGTCCGAACCCGGCACATACCGGGCGGCGGGCTCGACAAAAAGCGTCTCACCGTCGATATTTATGAACCCGTCGGCGAAACCGCCGTTGAAATTTATGCGGGCAAAGGAACCACTGCTTCCGCGAACCGTCCCCTTAAAGGTGTTCAACGCTCCGGGCTGTATCGGCCTGAGACCATCGATGCCCGTATTTTCGGCCCGCGAGCCCGCCGATCTGAGATCGTGCGGCGTCAGATCTACTGTGATCGTCCGATCTCCGCTAAACTTGATCTGCCGCGTGCCGTTTCCGGATCCCGAGATCGAGGCCCGTGTCAGCTCGAACCAGCTGAACGAGGCCGAAAGGCCTTCGGCACTTGCGGGTGTCTGGCCGTAGGCCGCGGAAGAAAAAGCCACGGCTATAACGGTCAGCATGATCTGCAAAATGGTCGATCGTTTCATCTGGTTCGAACAATGGCGGAAATGCTATGTCTGATGGCGAAAGCGGCCGGTGAATTGCCGGCTTATACTGTTTAAACATTGCCAACAACGCTAGTATTCCAGTTTGCGGCGGGCCCGGAGTAGAATAATTTTATGAACCTGCTCGGTAAGATCTGGAGGGCACTGCCATCATGGGCCCGCACGCGGATCACGCGATTGGCCCATCGTACGTTCACGGTGTCGGTCGCGGCGGTCATTACAAATGACAAAGGGCAGGTCCTCTTGCTTGAACACGTTCTGCGGCCGGCGTCGGGTTGGGGCATTCCGGGCGGCTTTATCGGTTTTGGCGAACAGCCTGAGGCGGCTCTCAGGCGCGAGATCGCCGAGGAAACCGGTGTCGAACTTATCAACGTTTCGCTCTACCGTGTCCGGACGCTAAAAGGCCACGTCGAAATACTCTTTACGGCCGGATGCGTGGGCGAGCCTTCCGTACTCAGCCGCGAGATCATCCGGCTCGGGTGGTTTGATGTCGACGACGTTCCCGCTGAGATGAATGCCGGCCAGCGATCGCTCATCCAAAAAGTATTGCGCCCCGAAATTTGATAAAACGCCGACAGGTGCTTAATATTGAACTTCACGTCTGACATCTTAAATTGCAATTATTAGGAGAATTTTATGGCTGATCTTATACCGCCTCCCGAAGCCGTGATGAAGATACTTACGGATACGGGGGCTTATCAACGCGGGCATTTCGTTTACCCGAACGGTAAACATGCCTCGCACTATTTCCAGATGCCCCTGGCATTTCGATACTATGACAACGCCCGCGTGCTTTCGGTGGCTCTCAGCCGATTGTTCCGGATGGAAAAGTCGATCGCCAGCCGACTGCCCAAGGTTTCGGTCATCAGCCCGAGTCCCGGCGGCATTATGGTCGCGTTCGGCATACGCGAAGCCCTCGGGGCCGATCAGATCTATTGGGCCGAAATGGAAGACGGCAAGCGGCAGTTTCGCCAGTTCATCTCGGAGGGTGATGTATATCCGGCGATCATCGTCGATGATATTTTGCGTTCGGGAAGGGCTCTTCGCGAGACGATCGACCTCGTCAACGGCCTCGGCGCCGAGGTGATCGGCGTCGGAACGATCGCCAAGTTTGAAGGGGCTCCGAATGAATTTGACGGTATTCCCGTCAAGAGCCTTCTGACCTTTGACGTAAATTTTTACGACACCGAGGAAGAATGGCGACGCTCGAAAAGCGCTTCGGATGCCGAGGAACTTCGGGTCCGGTTCTAAGTTCTTGTCTTTTTGGAGTAAAAAAGGGCGTTCGGGATCTTTCCCTGAACGCCCTTAACTATTGATCAGGCCGGACGATCACATTTCATGTCGGTTCGACAGGGCCTTATCCATTGTGACCTCATCGACAAATTCGAGGTCGGCCCCGACCGGCATCCCCATCGCAATACGCGTCACGCGGACTCCGAGCGGTTTGAGCAGCCGAGCAATGTAGTTTGCCGTTGCTTCGCCCTCGGTCGTCGGGTTGGTCGCGACGATGATCTCGGCGATCTCGACCCCTTCGTTATTCTCGGGCCGCAATCGCGGGATCAGGTTGGCAAGCATCAACTCATCCGGCCCGATCCCCCTCAGCGGCGATAGCGATCCGTGGATAATGTGATAGAGCCCCCGAAACGATCGGGTTTTCTCGACAGCGACCAGGTTATAAGGTTCTTCGACAATGCAGATGATCGACCGGTCACGTTTCGGATTTGAACAGTAGAGGCACGGGTCGACATCTGTCAGGTTGTTGCAGACCGAGCAAAAAACTATTTTTTCCTTTACCTCGCGGAGCGCGTTGGCAAACTGCTCCACCTCCGGCATCGGCCGCCGGAGTATGTGAAACGCCAACCGCTGAGCGGACTTTTGGCCAACGCCCGGCAGCCGCTTGAATTCGTCGATCAGCTTAGCGACCGGTTCTGAGTAATCAAGCATAGTGGAATGTGAATCGTGAATGGTCAATAGTGCTTTGAAGGTAACTTAGAGCCTTTTTATTCACTATTTACGATTCACTATTTACTACATCAGTCCCGGCGGAAGCATTCCGCCCAGTTTGCCCTTGAGCGACTCTTCGACCTTTCGTCGGCCTTCATTAAGGGCCGCGACTGTCAGGTCCTGTATCATCTCGACATCGCCGTCCTTGATCAGGTCCGGTGAATAGGTCACGCTGACAACCTCAAAATCCCCTCGCATCTTGACCGTTACTGCACCGCCTCCGGCAGCCGCTTCGACGACCAACTGCTTCATCTCAGCGCCCATTTTGGCTTGCATTTCCTGCGCCTGACGCATCATCGACCCTAGATCCATACCACCCGGTAACTTCATATAGATATACTTCCTTAAGTTATAGATTCCTCTTTTTCGCGAATGACGATCAGACCATTCGCAGCCCCAGCCGAAGATATTCGCGCGTTATAGAGTGCGAATGTAGCCCGCGATCTGCCGGATCTGGGCCGCCGTCAGTTTTTTGCTAAAGCCGGGCATATCGCCCTTTCCGGCCGTGATCACGCGAAGTATCTTCGCCGTGCTCGCACGCTTGGTCGACGCACTCGTAAGGTCGTCGGCATCGGTCTCTCGGCCTTTCGGCGTATCCGCACGGCCGTCCGCTCCGTGGCATTTGGAGCAATGCTGCAGATAGAGCGAACGCGGGCTCGATGCCTCGTTCGAGGCAAAGCTCGTCTGCGAGGCGGCCGAACCAATACCAATAATACCGACCGCCGCTACCGCCGCTACCGCAACTGATTTCGCTACAACTTTCATAATACGCGCCCTTTTCATTCTCAGTATTATGCTGTGCGGCTACGCGTTCGGCAAACTTATGCGGTGAAATAATGATCCACGGCCCAAATCGCTTTCACGTGATGATATAACGTGCTATAAATGAAACGATGGCCCGCTATGTTGTAAAACGCGATCGATCAGCCTTGCCCGAACGGTTAACCCGCTATAAGAGCGAGCTCAATGACGAGCAGTTTCGCGTCGTGACCGCTCCGCCCAAAGCCGCGCTCGTGGTGGCCGGTGCCGGAACGGGCAAAACTCGTGCGATCACTTACCGAGTGGCATATTTGATCGAGCAGGGCGTTTCGCCGCAACGCATCCTGCTTGCGACATTCACCAATCGGGCGGCCCGCGAAATGCTTCGACGTGTCGAGTCTCTAACCGGCTCTAACAACGTCCACCGCGTCTGGGGAGGAACATTTCACCGTATTGCCAACTTGGTACTCCGCCGCCATGCGGCGAGTATCGGCTATGACCAGAGCTATTCGATCCTCGACAGCGAGGACGCCCGCGAGATGATAAACGTCTGCGTGGACGAGGCCGCGATCGACACGACCAAAAAGCGATTTCCGAAAGCCGAGGTCGTCCAGGGCATAATCTCGTACGCCAACAATACCGATATGCCGATCGAAGATGTCATCGGCTATAAATATCCCTATTTCGAACCGCTTACGGCGCAGATAAAGCGCGTCGACACACTGTACCAGTCCCGAAAGCAGGAGCGGAATGTAATGGATTACGACGACCTTCTGCTAAACGTCAAACGCCTGCTTGTCGAGAAACCTGCGATCGGCGACCTCTACGCCGAGCAGTTTCAGCACATTCTGGTCGATGAATATCAGGATACGAACCGACTGCAGGCCGAGATCATCGACCTTCTCGCAGTCCGGCACCGTAACGTGATGGTGGTAGGTGACGATGCCCAATCGATCTTTGCCTGGCGAGGTGCCGAGTTTACCAATATTTATGAGTTTCCCAAGCGGTACCCGGACGCTCAGATCTTTAAGCTCGAGACCAATTATCGCTCGACGCCCGAAATACTCGGCCTCGCCAACACCTCGATCTCGTGCAACCGCAAGCAGTTCCCAAAGGTACTGACAGCGGTTCGACGCTCGCGTGACGTCAAGCCGGCGCTGGTGCCCTGTTCCGATGTTGAACAGCAATCAGCCTTCGTAGCGTCGCGGATCCTTGAGCTTCGCGACGAAGGCATCGGCCTTGAGGACATCGCCGTTCTGTATCGTTCTCATTACCATTCGATCGAACTGCAGCTCGAGCTTTCGCGGCGCAACATACCGTATCGAGTTCAATCGGGCGTACGCTTTTTTGAACAGGCCCACATCAAGGATGTTATCTCGTACCTTCGGATCATCATTAACCCTCGCGACGAACTCGCCTGGAAACGCATTTTGAAAATGATCCCGGGTGTTGGCAACGTCACCGCGAACCGCCTTTACGAGGCGATCGTCTCCGAGCCGAAAATTCCGCTCATTAGTGAGGACGAAATGGCAAAGCCGGCGGACGAGCTTTTGGCCGCCGGTGATATTTCAACGATCGCCGGCGGGCTGGTGCGGCTCGCGGAGAGCCCGCAGACCGCACGGCTGCGCTCGAGCCGGCCCTGGAAGGATTTTGTCGAACTTCTGGAAATGCTCGTTCAGCAGGAAAACCGCAATAACCCCGCGAAACAGATCGAGATCATCCTTGCGAACGGCTACGAACAATACCTGCAGGAGAACTTTGAGAACGCCGACGCCCGGATCGAGGACCTCAAGGGACTAGCGTCATTTGCCAACCGATACGCTACGACCGAGGAATTCTTGTCGGAGCTCGCCCTGCTGTCCACCGAACGGTTCAAGGAACCTCAGCCACTCGTCGGCGAAGAGGTGATCCAGGGCGGCGAAGACGATGAGTTGCTGACGCTCACATCGGTCCATCAGGCAAAGGGCCTCGAGTGGAAGGCCGTGTTCATTATTTGGGCAGCCGAGGGCAAGTTTCCTTCGCCTAAATCACTGCGCGAGATCGACAGTGAGGAAGAAGAACGGCGACTCTGGTACGTCGCCATGACACGCGCCAGAGATGAACTTTATCTGACGTACCCGCTGCTGATGACCGACTATAACCGGCAGACGGTCCTGCAGAAGCCCTCACGTTTCGTGACCGAGTGTCCGGCCGTTCTTTACGAGATCTGGGACCTTGAAGAGGAGCACCAGCAATTTGACGCGCCGCTCGCGATCGACGCTCCGCCCGTAAAAGAATTTATTAACTGATCCGGTGAAAAAACGGCTAATATAACATCGTCAGATTTTTTATTGTTCGGGACGGTCAGGGATCATGGGCGTAAAAGAACAGATGATAGGTATCCTCCGAAACAGCGATACGGCGAGGATCAACTTTAACTACAGCAGCGGTCAGGTCTCGACACGCATCACCAGCGATGTATTTCGACGCGTTGCGTCGGGACTCGAAAGCGGGCACTTTCGCGTGGTCGAGGGCCGATTTTCGCAAAATCGCGTGGTTTACAGTGCCTGGGACGACGCATCGACCGGCGACGCGGCCAACACGTTTTATCTTGGGCGAAATGAGCGCGGGTCGCGCGACTTTGACGCATTGATAGTGCATGAGGCCGTTCATGCCTATTTCGACTTGATCCGTTTGAGCATACCGTGGGTGGACAACGAAGCCGCCGCCTATATCGCTCAGGGTTTCTATTTGCGAAATTCGGGCTATCCGTCTTCGCGGATGGAGGCCGGCGAACCGTACCGCGTCGGCTATCTGATCGCCGACACGATCGCAAATGGCGTTGACGCCTCGTCGATGATCGCTGACCTCCGCAGCAATCTGCTGACAGACACGCGTTACGCCCACTATATACGAGCCACGTTTCAGGGCGACGGTTAGTACTTCACGGGCCTGTTCGCCGCGATTGCCTCAGTTAAGTTGATTCGTGTTAAAATGAAACGTTTTTGAAACGACGCCAAAGGAAAGTCCGTCCAGGCTTTCGACGATATTCTATGAAGATCTGCCCGATTTGTGACGCCACCTACGACGAAGAGATCATTCGTTTTTGTACGAAGGACGGCACGCCGCTCGTCGACCAGGAAGAGCCGAGCTTCGTCGAGATGCCCAGCGAGGAACTCGACATCGACGCGGGTGCCGGCGATGAGGACGATATTGGCGAGATCACTGTCATTCGTCGAAAGGACGTACCGGCGCCGCCGCCGTCTATCGACGACCTTAACGCCGAGGTGCCTCGGCCGAGCCAGCCGTCGGAGCGTATAGTCATCCCGACGACGCCCGTTTCACCCCAGCAGGATGTCCGGGCTCGCGTCGCCCAGGCATATTATCCGCCGCCGCCCGAAAAGCCGAACACGCTAAAGGTAGTTGTACTGACCGTCATAGGCACACTTGCTCTGCTTGGTGCCGGAGCCGGGCTCTTTTGGCTATTGCAGAAAGAACAGCCGGCCAACGGCAACATTAATACGAATCTTGGCTCGTTCAACGGAAACCTCAACTCGAATGTAAACTCGATGCCGGCCATCGATACGAATTTCAACTTCAATATGAACACGAACTTCAATTCGAGTACCAATTTCAATTCGAACTTCAATATCAACGCGAACGTCAAGACTCCGACCCCGACGCCATCGCCGTCGCCGTCCGTGTCACCGACCCCGAAACCGAGTCCGTCACCCGAGGCTTCGCCGACCCCGACGCGGACGCCAAATGCTAACCGGCCGGCAAATACATTCAACGTTCGTCCGCCGACGCCGTCACCGACGCCGCGTCAAGGCCCTCGTCCGACGCCGAACTTCTAGCGGGATCGTCGGATCGACAGACCGCCGCGGCCGAATACAAAACGAAAAAAGGCTGCCTGGTTTGGCGGCCTTTTTTTGAAATTGGAATTGTGGATCAGCCATTCAAACTGACGATCCGAATGATAAGTGGCGGGGCCGACGGGGCTCGAACCCGCGACCTCCAACGTGACAGGCTGGCGTTCTAACCAACTGAACTACGACCCCGCATGATGAATGATTGGTGGGCACGAAGGGACTCGAACCCCTAACTTCCTCCTTGTAAGGGAGGCTGTCTACCAATTGACGTACGTGCCCGAAAAACTTTTCAAATCTTATTATTGCACGTGTGCCCGACTAATTTTTCAAAAGAACAGAACTCAATTTCCAAAATTGAGCGAACCGTTATATTACGAAAGCACCATTGGACTGTCAAGTATCCGCAACATATCGTCGCCGCAATGGTGGCGACAAACTGCGGTCCGCGTGCGAACTCGAACGACATACTGGTCATTCACACGATTTGGATATATCTTTTTGTTGGAACTTTTGGTTTTTTAAGCTCGTAACCAATCATTGACAGAGCTGAGTTTCGTGCTTTGTAGCGGTTGGTAGATGCGATCGTTCTCGGGAGATCAAAGCGTTGGAAGCATTAAAGGCTGCGGCCGAAATTAATGGTGCGGAACTCGTCAGGCGTGCTCGCTCGGGCGACGGAACGGCTTGGGAGGAGATAGTCACCGCGTATTCGCGGCGTATCTTTAATCTTGCATACCGTTTCACCTCGAGCCCCGACGCCGCCGAAGATCTCACGCAGGAGGTTTTCATACGCATCTATCGGACGCTCGACCAGTACGATGCAAAACAGGGCGACCTCTCCAATTGGTTGATGAGACTCGCCCGTAATTTGATAATTGATGATTACCGCCATCGGCAGCGTAATCCGCAAAATTCGATGGCTGATGCCGTCGATGATCATAGTTACCACCTTCGGGCGGTCGGAACGTCGGCTCAGAAAGAGATCGAGCGAAAGGAGTTGGCCGGTCAGGTCCAGGAGGGCATCGACAAGCTGCCCGAAGATCTCAGGACGTGCGTGATACTCCGCGACATTGAGGAGTTGACCTATCAGGAAATAGTTGACGTTCTCAAGATACCCGAGGGAACGGTCAAATCACGGATCAATCGCGGACGGATCGAACTCGCGAAGATCCTGAGACGAATGAGGGTCGTAACGATATGAACGACTTGAACGATCAGATCGAGAAAATGAACAAACAGGCCCAGGCCGGGCAAGGTTCATCTACACTCGAAAACATAGCCGGGATCGCCGGCGACGGCACGACGATCGCGGCCGATGTCGCAAGCGGGGTAGCCCTCGATGTCGCGTCGGACCTGACGTTTTCAACTATCGCCGATGTTTCATTGGGTGTTGCAGACGAAGCTCTGGGAGCGGCCGGCGAGTTGATCGGCGGACTGATCGATGGAATTTAAGCGTGTTTAAGCCAGGGGGTGTAGAATTTATGATAAAGGAGCAGAAGACAACAATTAATTGTTCGCAGTTCGAAGAGCTGCTTACCGATTATTTGGACAAGGCTCTCGAGCCTTCGGTTCATAAATCGGTCGCCGAACACGCGATCGCCTGCCCGCTTTGTCATTCGCTGCTCAATGACGTCCGCGAATCGCTCGACGTCTGCCATTCGATCGCTGCCCCGAAAATGCCGATGACCCGGCTCGAAGCCCGCGTTCTGGCGATGACAATGCCCGAAACGGCAATGTCTTGTGAAGATTTTGAAGGCTATCTGACCGATTATCTCGACGGGTTTTTACCCGCGGCCGTCTTTCATCGCTGGGAACGGCACGCGACGCTCTGCACGACGTGCGAGGACCTGCCGGGGATGGTTGTGCGTTCGATCGCCGCTCTCTATACATATAAATCCGACGAGTTGGCCGTACCCGCGGGGCTGCACGACCGTATTTTGCAGTCGACCATCGGAACGGCGCAGGCCGAAAAGGTCAAAGCCGCCTGGGGAGCCAAGATCGCTGAATGGGTACGCGGATTTAGTTTCCCGCTTCCGATACCGCAGTTCGCTTCGGTTGCGATGATCCTGCTTTTCGCATTCATGTTCTTTAGCCAGACGGTTTCGGCGGACGGTTCGTTCACGAGCGTGTATCAAAAGAGCGTTGAACTCGCTGAAGAAACTTATAAGCAAAGCGCCGAGGCGTGGAATGGCGGCGGAACATCGCCCGCAAACCCGAAGGCCGAGCCGGTGACCGGCACGACATTTGTCGATAACGAGGAAAAGAAATAATGAATTGTGCCTATCACACCCAAAACGGAGCGGTCGTGAATTGCAACGGATGCGGCAAACCGCTGTGTCCGGCCTGCGATCACCGCATAAAGGGGTTTCCCTTTTGCCAGGACTGTATCGTCATGGGTGTCGATCTGCTGAGACAGCACAATCGGACCAACCACGCACCATTCGTCAAAAAGCGAACATCGCCATTTGCGGCCACCATCCTGTCCGGCATTTGCCCGGGGCTCGGTGCGGCGTACAACGGCCAGACCACTAAGGCCCTCGTACATTTCGCCGTCTTTGTCGGGCTGTTTCAAATGGCGATCCTCACGAGCGCACCGCTCTTCGTATTTGGCTTTATGGGAATGTGGCTGTTTGCCGCACTCGATTCGTGGCGGACGGCACAGATGATCCGCTCGGGCGTCACGCCCGATAATGCTGAAGACATTTTGGTCAAGCGTTTTTCGGGAAACCCGAAGCTGTGGGGCGTGGTGCTGACGGTTTTGGGCGTAGCGTTTGTCTTCCAACGATTTTTCAATCTCGGATTTTTGATGCGGGGCATCTTGCCGCTTCTGTTGATCGGACTCGGGTTTTACATTTTAAGAGATTATATTTTCAAGCCTAAAGCCGACGACATTAGATTTTCGGGGCCGCAGAACGCAGCGGGAAATACGAGTTTCGCCTTGAGTCAGCCCAATCTCGGCTCGAATGCCGAGTATGACCGTGAATCTGATTTTGGTTCGCGTTCGAGGTTCGGCAGTTGGCGTGAACGTTAAGGTCCTTGGTATTATTTTATAGGAGCAGTATTATTATGCCCGTTTGGATGAAAGCAGCGTCGGTCGGCGGCAGCATCTTGGTAGTGATCGCACTGGTCATCGCATTGCTAAAGGCCCTGATCGGATTTGTCGGATTTATCTCTTTTGCGATCAAGATACTGATCGTCCTTGTGTTCATTGCCGTCATCGGCGGGGTAGGATTTCTCGCTTTCAAGGCGTGGAGCGACAAACGTCAGCAGCCGTAAGTATTGACT
The DNA here is from genome assembly GCA_937941715.1 of uncultured Chloracidobacterium sp. Lineage (GTDB taxonomy): Bacteria > Acidobacteriota > Blastocatellia > Pyrinomonadales > Pyrinomonadaceae > OLB17. Next base: position 82,241 of record CALDGX010000133.1, read on the forward strand.
TTATAATCCCTTCGCGACATCGGGCGCCTTTGAAGGCTCGCGCCAAGCTTGCCTTCGAGGGCGTTTTGTGTTGTTATATTAGTTCCGATTATTTTAATTGGAAACGTTATTGTTATCATTCCCACAATAACGAGAGTTTATTTCCCTGTTTATTTGACTCTTGTTTAAGGTTTCGCGTTAGTCGCTTGCGGCTGAACCTGCGTGATTCCGCGTATTGAGACGCCCCGGCGTCCGGTACGAGATCATCAAAAGGAGCTTTAAGGCACGATGCAGAAAAACGACAAGTTTTATACTTTTCTTTTATCGCAAAATAAAAAAGATCGCATTTATATTCGCAGAGTAGAGATTTCGAAGCAGTTACTACATTTTGGATCGGTTGGAATATTTCTTTTTATCGGACTTTCGGTTTTGGGTGTTGGAGTTAGCGGCGTGGTCCGCAGTACGGTCCTGGCAAAATCCCTGGACAATATTCCGGTGACGGCCCAGTTGGCCCGGGTAGAAACACCGGCGGCCGACGACAAAGACATCGACTACTCACGTCCGTCGCAGTATGACAACCTGGCATTTAACAGCGGCGGCCCTGAACAGGCTGAGAACAACGATCCGGAGGACGAGGCGATCGACGCTCAACTTCGCGAAATCACTTCCAGAGTAAACGCCGCCTATTTGCCGACAATGTGGGCACACTTGGGCAAGATCAACAACGAGTTTGGTTTTAGACGCAATCCCTTCGGCGGACGTTCGTACGAGTTTCACGCCGGAATGGACATCGACGGCGAACGCGGCGACCTTGTCGTTGCCCCGGCCAACGGAACTGTTATCAAGGCGTCGTGGTCGGGCGGTTACGGCAACATGATCGAGATCGAACATGCGCCCGGCCTGACGGCCCGCTATGGCCACCTGTCCAAGCTTGAGGTTAACGAGGGCGATACCGTCACCCGCGGTCAGCTGATCGCATTGGTCGGCTCGACCGGCCGCTCGACGGGCCCGCACCTCCACTATGAATTGCGGCTCAATGACAAACCGATCAACCCGCGGCGGTTTCTTCCGCCCGAACCGACCGAGGTCAAATAGATCGGTCGCCTTGATCGACCTCTGAATGTGAATTGAGAGCGGGACGCCCCAAGGCGTCCCGCTTTTTGTTTCGTTGGTATTCGCATTCAAAAGCCGATATAATCGCGATGCTAGGCTCTTTTTATTTCACATCCAAGGATCGGAATTTAACATTATGAAAAGAAACAAAATACTGACATCTTTACTGACGATCGCGATCTTACTTTCATCAATGTCGACGGCATTTGCGTTTGATGAAGGGATGTTCATGCCGGATCAGATCGCCAAGCTTCCGCTCAAAAAGCTCGGTCTTAAGATCAAGCCGACCGATATTTATAATCCGGCCGGCGGCGGCCTGACGGACGCGGTGATCCGGCTGAGTATAGGCTGCACCGCCGAGTTCGTATCGCCCGAAGGCCTCATTTTGACGAATCATCATTGCGGCTTTGACGCGTTGGTATCTGCCTCGACTCCTGAAAAGGACCTTGTTGAAACGGGATTTAAGACCGACGGACGTTCCGGCGAGATACCTGCCAAGGGCTATTCGATCTTTGTTACCCAACGGAGCGAAGACGTCACGGCCAAGGTAAAGGCCGGGACGGACGGACTGAGCGGAGACGCCCTTGCCGCCGCGATCAAAAAGAATGTCGATGCTCTTCAGGCCGCCGAACAGGCTAAGGCCCCAGCCGGCTCGACCGTCCGCATTCAGATGATGAACAGCGGTTATTTCTATTACCTTTTCCAGACCCAGCAGATCAAGGACGTTCGCGTCGTTTATGCTCCGCCGCGTAATATCGGCGTTTTTGGCGGTGACCCGGACAATTTCGAATGGACCCGCCATACCGGTGATTTCACCTTCCTGCGTGCCTATACGGCTCCGGACGGATCATCGGCGGAATACTCGGCCAATAACGTGCCGATGAAAACGAAGAAGTTTCTGGCTCTGAACATCGGCGGTCTCAAGGATAACGATTTCGTGTTCGTCCTTGGCTATCCGGGATCGACGACACGTTACCGCGAGAGCCAGTCGATCGAGTATGCCCGCGATGCGAATTTCCCGTTCCTTGAGAAATGGCTCAACGCTCTCAGCACTTCGCTGCGACAGATCGGGGCCGGCGACGAGGAAAAGCGTATCGCGTTTCAGTCTGACATCGCCAGCTTTGACAATTCACGAAAGGCCTTCGGCGGCGGCTACCTCCGTTTGCGAAAAGCCGGCGTCGTGCAGGCCCGCCAGGCCGAAGAGGCTCGGTTAGCGACATGGATCGCGGCAAACCCGGACCGGCAGAAGAAGTATGGAACGCTCCTGAGCGAGATCAAGGCGTTGTCGGCTGAGTCAAATGCCGCAATGATGCGTGATGCCGTGATGAGGCGCTTTCCTGACCCGAATTCGATGAGTGTCTTCGGCCAGATCGTCTCCGCGGTTGTTACCACCCAGATGCAAGGCAAGATGCTGAACGATGCGGAACGTGCAGCAAAGAAAAAGGAGATCGAGAAAGCGTATGAGGGCCGCGAAGCCGACCACGAACTCTATATGCTCAAGTTTTTCCTCAAGTCCTTTGACGAACTGCCTGCCGGGCAGAAGTTCAAGGCTGCCGAAGATCTGTTCGGTTCGCTGAAGGGCAAGGCCCGACGCGACGCCGAGGCGGCATTTGCGGCAACAATCGCCAACGGCGAGTACGCGTCGGCTGAAAAAATGGCCGGACTGTACGGGCCGCGAACGATGGAGTTGAACCCCGAACGCGAAAAGATACTTGCGTTCGCCCGCGGCGTTGCAGAGGAACGTCAGGCATTGGCCGCCCGATCGGCCAAATTCGCGGCCGGGATCGACCGACTTCGGTTGATGTATATGCAGGCGATGGTCGAGATGAAGGGCATGACGGCTTATCCGGATGCCAATTCGACGCTTCGTTTTTCGTACGGGAACGTCAAGGGATATGCTTCGCGCGAGGCCGAGTATCGTTCGCCTTTTACAACGATGAAAGGTATGTTCGAGAAGGAAACCGGTGAAAATCCGTTTGATGTGCCTCAGAAGTTGAAGGATCTCAACAATGCCAAGGATTTCGGCCGTTGGGGCAGCGGTGACACGGTCGCGGTCAACTTCCTTTCGACCACTGACATCATCGGCGGCAACAGCGGCAGCCCGATCCTCAATGGTAACGGTGAGCAGGTCGGCCTTTGTTTCGACGGTAATTTCGAAGGTCTTGGTAACGACTTTTACTACGATCCGGCGGTCAACCGCACGATCTCGGTGGATATTCGTTACGTTCTGTTCGTCGTCGAGAAATTCGGCGGATCAGGTTGGATCCTGAACGAGATGAAGATCGTCGGAGGAAAGGGCTAGGCCCGCAATCTGACTTTCGCCAACTTACGATCGGTGCGGTCCTCGCTTTTGTAAGGATCGCACCGATATTTCTTTGTCATTCGTTTCAAAGCTAAAACGACTTGTTCGGCTAGAAATTCTGGCTTGGCTCGAACGTGTACAGTATCGCCCCGAGGTCGCCCCGCACGCCGACGTCATCAACACTCCGAACATCCTCGGCATATGACGTTGCGAGCATCGTTATTTCAAAACCGGCCCTCACACCCGGACGCGCGGCCGGAACGAACAATCGACGTCCCCATACCAACAGCCTTTCACCGTTTTCGCCGGAGCCGCTGCCTTGAAACCGAACCTCATAAGCATTCCACCCGCCATTAACGACCGTGTTGCCTTCGGAGACCATTTGAAAATTCGGGATCAGCTTTTTAAGCGTTTCGACCGTCTCTTTCACCAACTGGGGAAACTTTGCGGTATCTTCCTTAAAGGTGCCGTTGCTGACGTAATAACTGACCAGCATCTGTTCCTTCAGTTTCCCATCGGGAGTAATATTGGCAACGTCCAGAAACTTTCCTCGTGTCTTGCCATCCGCACTCTCTTTTGGTCCGTTAACTTTCCAATTTTGCGGATAGTAGAGCGCAAACCCGACAAAGTTACGAACCAGATCACCCTTTAAACCCTGTCGGGATGATTGGAAAAAGTCGGTATTCGGCGGCTGTGCGATCGTCCGGGCCAATGGCGGCACCTCGATATCCTCGGCTCTCTGTTCCGGCATGATCGGAGCCTGATCCGCTGTGTTTGCCGGATTTGCGGCCAACTGATCCACCGGGAAGCGAACGTCCGTTTCGGCCTGTCGGACCAAGACGTAGTACCAGATACCTATCGCTATCACCAAAACGCTCAACGCGCCGATAACGGCGATTCGTGTCCAATTCGAATCCGGCTCTGCCGGCGGTTCCGGCGATCTGCGTGTCCAGGCCAGTTCATCAACGCCGGGCGACTGATCCTTAGCGACCGCGGCAGGGATAGTGATCCTCTGCGAACCCCGGACGATCGCCCCTTCCTTGACCGTGTCGCCGGGTTCATCCAGCACCGTAACATACTCATCGTCCATCAAAGGATCGGGAGCAACGGTCAACGCGGTAAAGAGATCCTCGCCAAAATCTCGTGCGGTCGGATATCGTTCAAGCGGGTCGCGAGACAGAGCTTTCTCAATGACCTCGTCCACGTCCGTCGAGAGGTCATGCCTGAGATCTGTCGGAAAGGTCTCCAAGCCTGACCTTTGTGCCCTCAGAAACGAGCGTTCGGTGTCACCGTTGAAGGGCAATTTGCCAGTCAAAAGCTGATAAGCAACGATACCGAGTGAATAAACATCGCCTGCGACGGTCGGTATGCGTCCATCAAGCGTTTCGGGCGATTTATAGTAGATATTTTCCGAAGTCGGTTCGCCTGAGGACACGCCAAAATCGGCTATTTGCACCAATTCGGTATCGTTCTCGGCAAGCGTGACGAGGATCGCTTCGGGTCTTAAGTCACGGTGTAATATCCCTTCATGATGGACCTCACTAAGAGCCTCTGCCGCCTGGCGCATCAATTTGGCAACCCGCGTTGGCGAAAGCGGTCCGTGAATTTCGAGAATATCGAGCGCCGTCAATGCGTCGCTGTGCTCGCAGATCAGATAGTTGATCCCATTTGCGAACTGGCCTGAGTCGATCAGCCGCAGGACATTTGGGTGGTTTATGTGCGACAGCGATACCCGTTCTTCGGCAAGAATACTCTCCGTCATCTCGTCGAGTTCCTCGTTCGCCAGGATCCTGACGACGACGCGCCTGTCATTGGCCAGGCCATCGTCCGCCAGGTATGAATAGCCGGTATCGTCCTCCCGCAGTAGTTCGGTCACCCGGTATCGGCCCTTGACGATGCGTCCGACAAGGTCATTTGGGTCTTCAGGGTCGAATACCATCGACCGGATCGACGGATGTTCGCGATCGCCGTCGTCATCGACCTCGATGTGACCGGCGGGAATTTCGGCCGGGTTGACCTTTCGCGGGAGAACCGCGGGAAGTTCCGGCTCCGCTGTATAAGTCGCCTCTGAAACCTCAGCCGCATTCACATGTCCTGCAAGAACGCCGCTTTCCGGCTCAACTTCGTCCCAGAAGCCGTTGTCATCGTCCTCAGTTTCGAAAAAGAGTTCGGACATTAACTCGTCCGTTATCCTCTCGTCGTCTTTGTCAATGACGAATTCTATTGGCGGCGCTTCGGCCTGAGTTACCTCAGGACTCGACAAAACTGCGGCAAAAACGGTCTGCCTGCCGCCTCGCGAAGCCTCTTGGCCAAGCGGCATCAGGCGCTCGCCGTCCGCATCGCAAAACCGCTGCGAGCCGTCAGGGTATTTATTTCCACATTTAGGACAGTGCATTAATGATCTCAGATCGACTAAACGTCGGAACGCGGCCAATGTGCGCCATTCAACAAGTTGTGTATCCTCATCTGGCAGATATGGTCAATGGGACCCGGATTTCAATAAAATCCGGTGAGATCGGCCGCGGCCTTTTAGGGCCTCGCCGTCAAGACGTCACCTCTTTCCTTTCACACGAGCGATCTTCGTGGCTATTGACGCCAATTCCGGATTGAGTTCTTTTGCCTTTCGGTAGGCTGATTCGGCAGACGCATGGCCGCCGTTTCTCGCAAATTCGTCGCCGACCGCTTCAAACAGCCGGGCAAGTTCGAATTTGCCGGGGCCATCGGCAGTTCGGACGGCACGCTGCAGAACGTCTTCGGCCGCCTCTGGTCTTTTGATGCGAAGATACAACTCGGCAAGGCCGGTCCACGCGCTGATCCCTCCGGGTGTAATCATCGACGCTTTCCTCAAGACGATCTCAGCATCGGTGTATGCGCCGATGCTCGTAAAGCCCCGGCCCTGTAGGATCAAGGCGGCCGGATTCTTCGGATCCTGTGCCAACACCTTTTTTAATACCGCAACCGAATCAGCAAACCGCTGATCGGACTGGAGTGCCTGCGCAACGAGGATCATCGATGCCGGATGGACGGCCTTCTTGATGGCTTTTTCAAAAGCGGCGGCCGACTCGCTCATCTTTCCCTTACGCCGCAAAAAACGGCCGAGATGCGCGTAAGCGGGCGCAAATTCCGGCGCCTCTTCGATGGCACGTCGATATGCATTTTCCGTAGTTTGATCGAGCAGTCCGCGAAGCTCGCGAGCGACACCGAGCCGATCAAAGGCCAATGCGTCACGCGGCTCGAGTGCCAGTGCCCTAAGGGCAAACTTCTCTGCCTCTTCATAACGGTACGCAATATCGCTGGTGACCAACGGTTGGGCCAATACATAGCTCAAAGCGATGTTCGTCATCGCCAGGTTTGGATTGATCTGTTGTGCTTTGCGGTACTCGGCTTCGGCTTCACTCCATCGCAACTGGTCCGCATAAATGCTGCCGAGTCCGTAATGGCCGCGATAGTCGCCCGGCATCGAGGCCACCGCCTGGCGATATTCGGCCTCGGCTCTTGCGTATTCGCGGTCGCCACGCGCTTTGTTGCCGTCGGCGATCAACTTGATAAAGGCCTTCTCGATGGCCGGATCGACAGGTTTATTTTTCGGGAACGGTGCAATGCCGACACTTGTATCAGGCACATCCTTTCCCGTTCGGATCTTAACAGCAGGCTTTCGAGTTGAGTCTCTGCGAGGTTCAGCGGCTTTGGCCGTTACCTTTTTTGGTTTGGCCTTGGGTTTGGTTGAGATTCCTTTTGCGGTCGTGGATTTTCCGCTCGGCGTTCCGCCAAAGAGTTTGTTGCTGCTTCCCAGGTCTTGAGCCCAGGAAATTTGCGCAAGGGTCGTGATCGCTACCGATAAAATGACAAGCTGAAATACCTTTCCCATAAAAACCTCAGGAACAGTGCATTTCACTCAACTCGTACCAGTCGAAATCCAAGTTCCTTATCGCGTTTGCTGACATCAACGTCTGCTCTAAATGTCGAAGTAATGCCAAAATCTCCGGACGATTTATTTAGTCCCGCACCGCCGCGGATCATATTTCGCGGTTCGGTCGTCGGCTTTATCTCGCCCTTGCTGCCCGGATACAGGCTGACGGGCGTCTCGGTCCATTCGAAAACGTTGCCGATCAGGTCCACGACACCCCAGTCATTCGGGCAAGACCGTGATCCGACCGGTTTGGGTTCGGTGTTGGACTGATCCAATACCGCACATTCGGGCTTAAACACCGTTCCCCACGGATAGATGTCGTTCTTTGACCCGTTTCGAGCCGCGTATTCCCACTCAGCCTCGGTCGGCAGCCTGTAGGTCTTTCCGTCGTTTTTCGAACGCCAGGCGGCAAACGCTTTGACATCCGCGACATTTACAAACCTTACCGGCCATGTCTCCTGCCCCGAGATCGGCTTTTCGTTGACCCAGTCGGCCGGCACGGGCCGGTAACCGGTTGCCGAAACAAATGCGTAATATTCGCCATTGGTGACCTCGGTTTTGTCCATCCAAAACTGCTTTACGGTCACCGGATGCTCGGGACGCTCCTCATTTCGGCCGTCATTTCGGCCCATTCGGAAAGATCCGCCCGGGATCATCGCCATTTCAACCTTCGGTGCCGTCACCGGCGAGCTTCCGGGTGTCGGCGTCTTCGAACTTGCGTTCACGTTTGAAACGCCTCCGCCCGACCCGCCAAAAACACCAAAATAATAAGCGGCACCTAATCCTGCAATTCCGATTACAGAGAGACCTAATATTCCCGCGATTCCCAAAATAATCGGAGATAGCAGCGATTTTTTAGGTGGAACGGTCGTCGACCCGACAGCGGTCGGCCCGGTATTCTGGCGCTCCTGCATCATCGTTGCTTCAACGATAGGGACCGCCGGCGTGGACGGACGGTAAGGAATGGTCTCTGCCTCAGTTCGAGAAACGGCCGTCGGCAGATCGGCGTCCATCGGGCGCGGGATCGCCAACGGGTCCGGGACATTGCCTCTGAGTTCGGCAACGACCTCGACCGGCTTTCCGTCACAAACCACGTCACCGACCCAATCCTGAAAACCGTCTTTGCTTACACGCAGCAAGTGATTACCGCTCTGAATGCCGTCGAGAAGCAGCAAACCGGTGTCGGTAGTCTCGCCTACCGAAACATTATCGACAAATACCTTTGATGCAGGCGGTTTTGTCCTGATCCGGAGTGAAGACACGGGCAGTGTCTGCGACGCGGTCGCATGGATCGAAGCCTGGCCGGGATATATCGCCTGCCTGAGTTCTTCGACCAACTGTTCCACGGAGGCGGTCCGTTTCAGCGGGTCCTTTTCAAGGGTATGAAAAACTGCCCGCTCGAGTTCCGGCGACACTGATGTGCCGATCTCGGCAAACCGAGGCGGCGGGTCGCTGATATGCTTTTTCATTATCGCCGGAATTGACGACCCTTTGAAAGGAACGTCGCCGGCGATCATCTGATACAGCATTACGCCGAGACTGTATATATCGGCCCGCGAATCGGGGTCTTCGTCCGCCCATTGCTCAGGCGCCATGTAATATGGCGAACCCATCAGCCCGGTTGTCTGGGCTTGAATGAACGAACCCAACAATTCGCCTGATTTGATCTTCGCCAGCCCGAAATCTAGTATCTTGACCGCCTGCGACAGACTCGGCTTGTCGTTGCAGATCATTACATTCAGCGGCTTGAGGTCACGGTGTACGATCCCCTGATGATGTGCGGCTCCGACGCCGGCACAGATCGGCGTCATCAATTCGAGGGCACGGTCGGGCGTGAGTTTCTTTTCGCGGGCGAGCAGATCATGAAGAGACTCGCCCTCGACGTACTCCATTACCAGAAACGGTAACGAGCCGTTTACCACGCCATAATCCGTCACGGCAACGACATTAGTATGGCGGATCGCGGCTGCAGCCAGAGCTTCCTGACGAAATCGTGTTACCAGTTCCGGGTCGTTCCCGACGAGATCCGGCAAAATGATCTTGATCGCGAGCAGCGTTTTTAGATATGCGTGCCGAGCCTTATAAACGACACCCATTCCGCCCTGGCCGAGCCGCAACTCGAGATGGTATTTGCCCTCGAGTACCGGTTCGCCCGCGATGGTATGCGCTGTCGGCATGCCGTCCGTTGGACACGTAACGACTTCGTCCGAATAGCAATGTTTACAGAGCTGACACTCTCTCATCGAAAATTTATGATGCTAAAACTCGGCCGCCGGTTTTCGGATTTTCTTCCCTGAGAACAATGGTTTCGCTCCCGACGCTCCCGGCTTGCAACGATTCTAATGACTTTGCCAACGGCAAGCAAGGTAAAGGCCCGTTAGTTCGTCAAGCCTTGACCACCACGTTCACCAGCCGCTTCGGAACCACAATGACCTTGACGATCTCCTTGCCGTCCGTGAATTCGCGAACCTTTTCGTCCAAAAGGGCCATTCGTTGGAGTTCGTCGTTGGCCGTGTCAGGCGACGCCATCAACCGCGAACGCAGTTTACCATTGACCTGAACGGGTATCTCGATCTCGCTCGCCTTGGCAAGATCAGGCCTGTATTCGGGAAAAACCGCCCCGTTCGCGAGCATTCCGTTTTCATTGCCGACGATGACTGAATACAGTTCCTCGGACGTGTGCGGGGCAAACGGCGTCAGCATCAAAACGAGTGCTGACAGAGCTTCACGGACTGCAAATCGCTCGTCTTCACCTGACTGTTCAGGTTCGACGCCGATGTCGGCGATCGCGTTCGAGAGTTCCATCAGTGCCGCGACCGGCGTATTGAATTGCAGGCCTTCGAAACTGTCGGAAACCCTTTTGATGGTCTGATGCGTCTTTTGACGCAGTTTACCGGCCGCGGCACTTGAGATCTGCGGCTCGGCAGTAACGCCGATGTGGTCACGCCATTTGTAGATGAGACGCCATACACGCTGAATAAATCTGACCGCACCCTCGATCCCGGTCTCGTTCCAGACGAGTTCGTTATCGATCGGTGCGGCAAACATTACAAATAGCCTCGAGGCGTCAGCACCGTAGATCTCTACCATCTCGTCAGGATCGACGCCGTTGCCTTTCGATTTCGACATTCGCTCAATTGCGAATTTCAGTGCCTTGCCGTCTGCCGAAACGGCACGGGTCATTTTGCCCTTGCTATCGCGTTCGACCGAGACCGTCGGCGGCGGGTGATAGACCCGCTTGCCCGACTCGTCATCGTAAAACGTCTCGCCGACTACCATTCCTTGTGTAAGCAACCGCTTTACGGGTTCATTAAAATTGACCAGCCCGAGATCGCGCATTACTTTTGACCAGAATCTGGCATAGATCAGGTGCATGACGGCGTGATCGTCACCGCCGATGTACTGATCGACCGGTGTCCAATATGCCGCTGCCGCCGGATCGAACGGGAGAGTTTCATTCGTCGGATCCGTATAGCGGAAGAAGTACCACGACGAATCTACAAAAGTATCCATCGTGTCGGTCTCGCGTTTCGCCGGACCGCCGCAGTTCGGACAATCAGTCTCGTAAAACTCCGGTACCTTTGCCAGCGGTGATTCACCCGTGCCCGTAATAGGCGCATTTTCGGGCAATCGAACCGGCAAGTTCTCATACTTTTCGGTCACGACCCCGCATTTGTCACAATAAATGACCGGGATCGGCGAGCCCCAAAATCGTTGCCGCGATATACCCCAGTCCCGCAGACGATAGGTCGTTGCCGTCTCGCCGAAACCGTGCTTTTGGGCCCAGTCGGCCATTTCTTTTTTGGCCTGTTCACTCGTTTTTCCGTTCCAATAATCGGAGTGGACCAATACCCCGTATTCTGTAAATGGCCTCGCAAGAGCCAGAGCCTGCATCGTATGGTGTTCGTGCACCAGGTGCGGTTCCGAAACGACCTGACGGATCGGAAGATCGAATTTTTTCGCAAACTCGAAATCGCGCTCGTCATGGGCCGGGACGCTCATTACCGCTCCTGTCCCATAATCCATCATCACATAGTTCCCTACCCATACGGGCAACGCCTCGCCGCTGAACGGATTCAACACCTTGATGCCCGTGTCGATACCGTCCTTTTCGATCTCAGTCTCGCGATCCCTGGGTTTCAGGTTTTCTTCAATGATCTGATCGATCTTGGCCGTGACGTTCGCCGGCAACGTCGCCCGATGTGCAGCTATCACGGGATGCTCGGCAGCGACCACCACGGCGTTTGCCCCGTAGATCGTGTCGATACGGGTCGTGAATACTCGGATCGACGCCGGAGCATCTTTCGGCATATTGCCAAGAGCCCCGGTTGCGATACGCACCTTGAAATCAACATATGCCCCCTCTGACCGGCCGATCCAGTCCTGCTGCCGCTTCAGCACGTGCTGCGGCCAGCCTGCCTCGATCTCGGCCATATCGTCAAGGAGTTGGTCCGTGTATGCCGTCGTCTTTAAGAACCACTGCTCCAGGTCCTTCTTGGTCACGGGATTGCCGCATCGCCAGCAAAGGCCGCCGCTCGCCTGTTCGTTGGAAAGGGTCGCCTGGTCGGTCTCGCACCAGTTAACCTGTGTCAACCGCTTGTACGCGAGGCCCTTTTCATACATTTTCAGAAAGAACCACTGATCGAACTTGTAGTATTCCGGACGATGGGCATACATTTGCCGATCCCAGTCGTAGCTGAGCCCGAGCCGCTGAAGTTGGCCGCGCATGACCTCGATATTGTCTTCGGTCCATTTCCTCGGATTTACACCTCGCTTTACAGCGGCATCCTCAGCCGGTTGGCCAAACGAATCCCAACCGATCGGGTGGAGCACATTAAATCCCCGCAGGCGTTTGTACCACGCGAGGGCATCGCCGGCCGAGTAATTTCGTACGTGCCCCATGTGGAGATTGCCCGACGGATACGGAAGCATCTCAAGTGCGTAAAATTTCGGCCGGCCGTCCTCGACCGCGGCCTTGAACGCCGCCCGCTCAGCCCAAATCCGCTGCCATTTTTGCTCTATCTTTTTTGCAAAGTACTTCTCGTCCATACTAGTGACCTGATCCTGAACTCAACCGCTGTAAAACGGCAAGAATACTATGTTAGCGGATAAAGTTCGGCGTATCCACCGATAGCGGCAGCAAACTGAAATTCGTGCCGGCATTGAGCAGTTTGCCGTTCGAATCGGATCGATCCAAATCGGCCGTCCCCGAAAGAGGTCGAGTGTGAGATCAGCAGCAGGCTTCAAGCCGACGAACGATCGGCGGGTCGATTTTTTTTCTTTGATTTGAATTTTGGCCGTGATATTCTGGCTATTGCTCTTAGACTCTTTGAGTTTAGCGATCAAGAGAATTGATGATAGACAAATACGTTCCGCAGACAGCTGAGACCTGATACACTTCGTATTCGGTTCGGCCGTCTGCCTCAAAAAATGGGAGGTGTCGAGATGGTCAACCGAGACGAAATTCGTACCCCGAACCGCACCAAAACAAAGAACGAAAGCGAACGGTCGAACCGGCGGTCAGCCTTGCCGGCCAATTATTCCGCGTTGTCTCAAGCCAACAGTGACGATGTATTACTGTCGCTCATTGATGCTCATGAGAACAGACGTGCTCGTCAGGTAAGCGAATGGGAAATGTTACGGCGACAGGCGATGCGGCGTGCGGCATAGGGCATACGGCCCGGCATAAGACGTATAACAGCGGCGTTTCACGGATCGTCAAGACGCTTATTTTTGCGGGTCTCATCGTCTTTGCTGCGGCTTTTCCGGTACGCGCGCAGGATGACGGCCCGCTTGCCGCTATACTAGTGAGCGGAAACAGCGAGCAGAAGCGCGATGCTCTGGCTCAGCTTCGCCTGCAGAATTCCGAAGTGTCGTCGAGAATTGCCGCCAGGGCATTGTCCGACCCTGATGAACTTGTTCGGGCGGCTGCGATCGGAGCGATCGGCAAACTGCCGGCGTCGGAAGTGTCGGCTCATCTGGTGCCGCTTTTGTCTGACAAGGCCGAGTTCATTCGCCGCGAGGCGGCATTCGCACTCGGAAAAGCCCGATCTGTCGAAGCCGTCACCCCTCTCAGCAATGCCGTAAAAAATGACCGAGCCCCGATCGTACGTGCAGCCGCTGCGGCGGCGTTGGGAAAGATCGGCAGTGAGAACGGTCTTGGTGCATTAGCGGCAGTGCTTCGGAAACGTCCCGGGTCGGGAAACGAGTATTTACGACGCGTCGCCGCACATTCGATCGGGGAAATTGCTGAAAGGGTCCGCTTTGGCCCGGACTCAAGCGGCCTGACTCAAACTACGCCGGCAAACTTCCTTCCTCAGAAATATAAGCGGCCCGTAGCATCCGCCGATCCCGAACCGGCTTTACCGGCGTTTTCGGAAGTACTTACACTTCTGCTGAAGGCCGCGGGCGATCGCCGCGAAAACGCGGACACCCGACGCGAGATCGCGTTTGCTCTCGGGGCTATCGGCGATCCGGCGGCACTAGGATTTCTACGCGCAAATACGGCAAGTCAGGACGATTATCTCGCCGAGATATGCCGAGAAGCTCTGCTGAAGATACGGATCGTCCGATAATTTCTTTTCACCTGATACAAATTTTGTTCTAATTAGAGCTATGCAGCCGAGCGTGAATAGTCAGCCGACGGAACTGGCACTGCTCCGTAAGTACCTCGAGACACGACGGTACACTGAGATGCTGTGCGAGCCGCTCGAGACCGAGGACTATATCCCGCAACCGATCGTTGACGTCTCGCCCGCCAAGTGGAATATCGCTCATACGACCTGGTTCTTTGAAGAAATGATCCTCAAGAACTTCGTCGATGGTTACCGCGTCTTCGACGACCATTTCGCTTTTTTGTTCAATAGCTATTACAACACGATCGGCGATCGCACCGTGCGCGACCGGCGGGGTGATTTGAGCCGTCCGACCGTCCAAACCGTCTTCGAATACCGCCATTATGTCGATGATCAGATGTCGGCATTGCTTTCGCGTGACGTATCGCGCGAACTGCACGAATTGGTCTTGCTCGGCCTTAATCACGAACAGCAGCATCAGGAGCTTTTCCTGACGGATCTCAAATATACTTTAAGCATCAATCCGTTAATGCCGGCGTATCAGCCCGGGACCGTTCCGGAGAATGAAAATGCGATAGGTTCGGGTAATTTTATCGAGATACCCGGCGGGATTTTTGATATCGGACACGGCGGTGACGGCTTTGCGTTTGACAATGAATTGGCTCGGCATAGAGTGTTTCTGAACGACTTTTCGATCTCGGACCGATTGGTAACAAATGCTGAGTTTGCCGAATTTGTCACCAGCGGCGGATATCGCGATCATGACCTCTGGTACGCCGAGGGTTGGGACTGGGTCATGTCCAACAATATCAATTCGCCATTGTACTGGCACCTGAACGAAGGCGGCCGGCATCATTTTACACTCGGCGGATCCAAACCGTTGGCGATGGACGCCCCGGTCTGCCATATTTCGTTTTACGAAGCAGCGGCTTTTGCGGAATGGAAAGGTTGTCGGCTGCCGACCGAGTTTGAATGGGAGGCGGCGAGCGGCCGATTCGACTGGGGCCAGCGATGGGAATGGACCGGTTCGGCGTATCTGCCCTATCCCGGTTACCAGAAGGCAGTCGGAGCGGTCGGTGAGTATAACGGCAAGTTTATGATCAATCAGATGGTGCTGCGTGGTGCGTCTATCGCAACACCAGCGGGTCATAGTCGTCATACGTACCGAAATTTCTTTCATCCGCACTTGAGATGGCAGTTTACGGGCATCAGGCTCGCAAAATGATCGGCGATGTCGCGGTCCGATGTGTCACCTATTAATTCGATCAGAACAAAAACCTCACAGATGAAAGAGCTAACTCAATTTGCCGCCGATGTTCTGGCCGGATTGTCATCATCGCCAAGATCACTTTCATCCAAATATTTCTATGACGACGAGGGTTCGCGCCTGTTCCAGGAGATAATGCAGCTTCCGGAATACTACCTCACGAATTGCGAGACCGAGATCTTTAGTACCCGCTCAGCCGAGATCCACGACGAACTCGTCAACGGGAGCAGCGGTGTCGATATCATCGAACTCGGGGCCGGTGACGGCACGAAGACCGCCATCCTGATCGAAACATTTATCCGACAAAATACTGACCTGACGTACTCGCCGATCGATATTTCCCGGGAGGCCGTTGACACGCTATCGGACAAGTTCAAGGTCCGGTTCCCACGGCTGCAGGTAGATTCGCACGTCGGCGACTATTTTGAGATACTCTCGTCCCTAAATGCTGACAATGGTCGTCGAAAGGTCATTCTCTTTTTGGGTTCAAATATCGGCAATTTTGGCCGCGATCGGGCCATCGAATTTTTCCGGGGATTGCGCAGTTCGATGAATGCCGGCGATCTGCTTTTGATCGGATTCGACCTTCAAAAGGATCCCCGGACGATACTGAGGGCCTACGACGATACGGCAGGGATCACGGCTCGGTTCAATCTGAATCTACTGACACGGATCAACCGCGAATTGGACGCCGACTTTGCACCCGAGAAGTTTAGTCATTATGCAAATTACAACCCGATCGACGGATCGGCCCGCTCTTATCTGATCAGTTGCGAGAAGCAGAGCGTAGAGATCAGGGCACTCGGCAGGACATTCGACTTTGATCAATGGGAGGCGATCTTTATGGAGATATCGCAGAAATATTCATTGACGATGATCGAAGATATGGCGGCCGAAGGCGGATTTAGCGTCAAGCGAAACTTCTTTGACATTAAACGGTACTTCTGCGACTCACTCTGGCAGCTGGGATGAATTTTAATATTCAACGATACGACACTATCGGTTCGACCAATAGCGAGGCATCTGACCAAGCCCGGCGCGGTGCCACCGAAGGCGTCTGCATCATGGCAGACTCGCAGACCGCTGGACGCGGCCGTAACGGACGGACGTGGGTTTCGGAGGCCGGATCGGGGTTGTATTTCAGTATCGTCCTGAGGCCCAAGATCGCGGTCGAGTCGATACCGCTCATAACACTTATGACCGGTGTTGCCGTTTGCGACACCCTCGTAGAGTTTGGCGTAAAGGCGGATATCAAATGGGTAAACGACCTCCTGGTCGACGGCCGGAAGATCTGCGGCATCCTTGCCGAAGCGGTTGAAACCCCGTTAGGACTCGCGGTGGTCGTCGGGATCGGCATAAACCTCACGTCCCGAAATTTTCCGGACGAGATCGCCGACACGGCCACGTCGATCGAGGCGGTCACGGGCAAGCGACACACCGCCGACGAGATCGCCGAGCCGTTGACCAGATACATAAGTTATTTTTACGATATCCTGATGTCCGCCGACGGCCCCGGCGAGACGATCTCGCATTGGCGGCGGAGATCTTCGTACTACTCGGGAAAGCCGGTTCGGGTCCGTCTGGCGAACGGCACCGTCGTAGGAGAGACTGCCGGACTCGAAGAAAACGGCGCACTCAGAGTGAAAACACCGGACGGGTCGGTTAGAATCATTCAGGCCGGCGACGTCGAACTGCTCAGACCGACAGCATAGCCTCATCGGCCTTACTTTGCCATCAGACTACGATGAAACGCAGACTCGCCGAAATCCATCCGATCGTTTACAAAGCGAGGATCAAGCAAAAGCGGCTTTTCCGTCGATTGGCGGACCTGCCGCTCGCGGGACGATTCGCATCAGAACGGATCTCGGGCGACCTTGAGTTTACCTGCAAGCGGCACCAGTCGCTGCTGCGTCGCCGATTGGGCAATTCTGACCCTGAACTGCAGGAAAATAAGGTAGAGAACCTCAAGATCGCGTGTCCGACGATCGACGGGATATTGATCAAACCGGGGCAGACATTTTCGTTTTGGCGTCAATTGGGCGAAGCAACGGCCGACAAGGGTTATCACGAAGGCATGCAATTGTCCCGCGGCGAGGTCGTTCGCGGGGTCGGCGGCGGCCTGTGCCAGCTCGCTAATCTGCTGTATTGGATGGCATTGCACACGCCCCTCGAGGTGGTCGAGCGTCATCACCACAGCTTTGACCCGTTCCCTGATGAGAACCGCGTCCTGCCGTTTGGCAGCGGAGCCGGCGTATTCTTTAACTACATCGACCTTCGCTTTTTCAATCCGACCGACCTAACGTTCCAACTCCGCGTCTGGCTGACCGATGAGCACCTGAAAGGCGCCGTTTATGCCGACCGCGAACCGCAGTTCTCATATCACGTTTTTGAAAAGTGCCACCGCTTTTTACGGGAAAATGGCAAGAACTTTCGCGAAAATGAGATCTGGCGAGAGCTGATCGACCGCCGGACCGGCAACCGCGTTTCCGAAGAAATGCTCGTTAAGAATCACGCCGAAGTGAAATATGAATTGAACTTTGATGACGGAGAGTGTAGTTTGTAATAACGGCATATGAGTGAAGATTTTGATATACAAGGCGATTTTGATCTCGACGACGATTTTGACGAAGAACTCGCGGAGTTCGATGAGTTTGACGACGAGCTCGAAGATGTCGCCGTCCGAACTGCCGTAATGCAGAAAAATGACATGATCGCGCTCCTGTGCATCAAGACAGCCTCGGCCGGTGCTGCGATCTGCCGTGTGGATCCCCGCGAAGACCGCCCGGCGGTCCAGATATATGACGATGCTAATGCCGCCGTTGAGTGGTTCACTCGCAGTTTGAAAACCAGCCGAAAGAACGGTTGGAGCGTGATCTACGACGGATTGCCGCTGCAAGGTTGAGCAGATCCTCGGCAAACCTCCTCGGCCCGCCATGACCAAGGCGATGCTTCCCCGTTGACGATCCGTATGCTCCTTGCAGTTGACATCGGCAATACCTCAACAAAATTCGGGACCTTTGACGGCGATCGCCTTGTTTCCAAGATATCTATCCCGACCATTCGCGAAGTGACGTCCGAGGGTCTTTCGGCCGTTCTCAGTTCACGGATACCGGCAAACATCACGGATGCGATCGTTTGCTCCGTTGTCCCGGAAACCGAGGCCGCGATGGACGGTTATTTGCGCTCCGCATTCGCGGTTGAGCCAATGCTCGTTTCCAACGATCTCGATTTTGGTTTGACGATCAATTACACGCCGCTCGAGGCGGTCGGGGCAGACCGGCTGGTCAACGCGTTTTCCGCGGTCGAGACATACGGTTTGCCGTGTGTGGTATGCAGTTTTGGTACGGCGTTAACGATCGATGCGGTGGATATTGATCGCAATTTGCTCGGCGGCATCATTGCCCCGGGCATGAAAGCGATGGCCCGATCGTTGTATGAAATGGCGTCTCGCCTTCCTGAGGTCGAACCTGAACGAACCGAGACCGTAATTCAAAATACCACGGTCGGTTCGATCAGTTCGGGGATCTTTCACGGCTATCTGGGAATGGCCGAGGGCCTGATACGGCAGATAAGGGCCGAAATCGGCGGTTCGCCGAAGGTGATAGCCACGGGCGGAACCGCCGATGCCATTGCTCCGTACATCGATCTGATCGACATCGTCGACGGCGACCTACTCTTGGACGGACTTCAACTGCTTTATTCCAGGCCGCTTACGGCCAATTGAATCCGTTGACCGGATTCCCGTAGAACGCGTCCGCCTTCCAGGTCGTGGACGACCATTTGTCCTTATCGCCCATCACACGGACAGGAACAATGACCTTGCCTTCGGAAAAACCGTTGCCGCCGGCGATCCCGTTGTCGGCAAATTTTCCGCCCGAGATGTTAAATGACAATTCGCGGATCTGTTGGCCCTTGTGATAGATCTTGACTTGGTACGCACCGTCAGATTCGTTAACGAACCGCGCCTGTGGAAACATCTTTCGTCCCTGCGGCGTGGCGGCATACTTGAATTTGTACCATTCGAAATTAAAGAGCTCCCAGCGATGCGTTTCTTTGTTCTCGAGGCTGTTCGGATACCTGCTTTGCACCGACGTAACTCCTCCCATGTCATCGGTGGTCAGTATTTGCTGCCCGTCAAGGAATAGCCGCGCCTCGAGGTCGTCCAAGCGTGTTTCGCCTTTGATCCAAACGCTCACGGTCGGCGGAGGGGCATTTCGATCCCGGCCCCAATCGAGCCAAACGTATCCAAACGGCAGGTTCCAGTCCTGATCGACAAAGAAATCAAATTGGTTCTTGAACATCGGGATTGCCGGGCCATATTTGAATTTTCCGACCTTGAATTTACCCTGGAACAGCACGCTGCCGTCCCGGCTATCCGTTATCTTTACTCCAAACAACCCGGTAGCTATCGTCGATTTGCCCTCAAATCGGCCCGAAACCCGATCCGTGATAATTTCGGTCGTTTTTTCGGCGGCGTTTGAGGTATTGGGTTTCAGCGTTTCGCTGAACCACGGTTTGCCGTCGGGAGTCGTGTAATCGGCGATCAGTCTCAGTTTTGCGGCTCCGCTGTACAACACCTTGAATTTGACCATCGGAATCCAGCTTGTGTAGTTCGACTCAGACGGCAATTTCCAATATCGGGCTTCGGTATCGCAGCGAATGTCGAGCGTGGTCTTTAGCAGTACGGGCGTGTCGCTCGCCGCCGGTGGCTGGGCCGTTCCCGTATTGGCGCTTGAAACCGAACCGGTCGGGCTCGTGCCCGGAGATACCGGGGGGCTGGACACCGGCGATGGTGTGGGCTTTGGCTGACCCACCTTTGGCAGCTTCAGCGTTATCTGTCCTGAAGAATGAACCGCGGAAAACGCGAAGATAGTTGCGATAAATATCACCGAAAGGCAGGCCGATCTCATTTAGATTGTTCCTCGATTTGAAGTGAAATAGGTAGAGCTTACCAGTAGTGGACGTTTGGAAAGCTCGTTCGGTTTCACATTTATCGTTAGCCGCCGATCCGTTTAACGATAGGTCGCGAGAAATCTCGGTTTGCGGCGAGCCTTGGCCAACTGTTCAAACGCATAGGCAAATTTGATAAGCGTGCCCTCGGACCAAGCCCGGCCGAAAAACGATATCCCGACCGGCAGTTCTTTTACAAAGCCGGCCGGAACGGTGATATTCGGATAGCCGGCAACCGCCGGAAGCGTCGAACTGCTGACGTCCGCACCGAAACAGTCCCCGTTCACGGTATCGATCATCCACGTGGGCGAGTTTGCGGGGGCAAAGATCGCGTCGAGTTTGTTTTCATCCATCACCTTATCAATCCCTTCGGACTGAGAATATTTTCGGCATGTTTCGCGAGCTTCGATATACGCTTTGTCGGTCAGCGGCCCCTTTTTGGCAGAGTCCTCAAGGATATTTTGGCCAAAATAGCGTAATTCGCGGTCACGGTTCTCATTATTGAACCGGACAAGGTCGTCAAGCGTTTTGTGCCGGGAACCGCGTTGTTTGAGGTACCTTTCGAGCCCGTCCTTAAACTCGTACTGCAAAACCGTAAACTCCGCTTCGCCGAGTTTTCCCGCGTCCGGGAACCTCACGTCGATCAATTCGGCGCCTGCCTTTTTTAGGATATCGAGTGCGTTATCGGTGATCTGATCGACGTCCGCACGCTTTCCCCAAAGATCACGGGCGACACCGATCCGTGCACCGCGCAATCCGTCAGCGTTGAGAAATGCCATGTAATCGGTCGCTTGGCGTTTGTCCCGCATCGCGGGATCGGCGGGATCGAAGCCGCAAATAGCGGTCAGCACCGCCGCCGCGTCCGCGACCGACCGCGTCATGGGTCCGGCCGTATCCTGGGAGATCGCGATCGGAACTATCCCGCTGCGCGATACCAACCCGATCGTCGGTTTTATTCCGACAATGCCGCAGATCGACGACGGGCAAACGATCGAACCGTCAGTCTCTGTCCCGATGGCGATGGCCGCCAGATTTGCGGCGATCGCCGCCCCGGAACCGGATGATGATCCGCAGGGATTGCGGTCAAGTACATATGGATTGCGCGTCTGGCCGCCGCGGCCCGACCAACCGCTGATCGATGGGTTAGCCCGAAAATTGGCCCATTCACTGAGATTTGTCTTCCCGAGTATGATCGCCCCGGCCGCCCGCAGCCGAGATACGATGAATGCGTCCCGGGCAGGCGTCGGTGCATCCGCCAGGGCCAGGCTCCCTGCCGTGGTCTTCATCCTGTCGGCCGTGTCGATATTATCCTTGAGCAACACCGGGATGCCGTGCAGCGGCCCCAGGACCCGCTTGCTGAGCCTCGCCCGGTCGCTCTTCCGGGCGTTCGCGATAGCGTCGGGATCGAGTTCGATCACCGAATTGATCTTCGGGTCGACGGCCTTGATCCGGGCCAAATACCATGATGTGATCGCCTCCGATGTGAGGCGGCCCGAGAGCATGGCCGATTGCAGTGTCGTGATCGTAGCTTCTTCGATCTCGATCGCCGCGTTGCCTGCGTGTGCACCCTTCGCTCCGGCGGCGAGGATCCCGACACTACCCAAGGCCGTAATACCCAAAAAGTCTCGTCTGTTCATTTTCTCTCCATTCATACGTTTACTCGTTAAGTTTCCGCAAATTTGCCTGAGCCTGAACAAAATTGGGGTTTATCGACAATGCCTTTTGAAAATTCGCCGCCGCTTCCTGCTTTTGACCGCGATCGGCGAAGATCAGCCCGAGCGTATTGTACGATTCGGCCGAATTGGGGAACTTGCGGATCGTCTCTTCAAGTTCACGGATGCCCTCGGCCGACCGCCCCTGCATATGCAGCGAAAGGCCGAGATTGCGCTTGGCATCTATGTTCGTCGGGACCGCCTCGATCACCTTTCGAAAAGACTCAGCCGCACGGTCGTAACGCTTTTGCTTCATCGCCGCGGCACCGAGATTGAAGTAGGTTTCCTGTACGCGGGCGTTGTCAAAAAAGACGCCGGTATCGGATCGCATCGCCTTTTCCAACGCTTCTGCCGCCGCGTCAATATCGCCAAGATTCGCCGAAACCGACGCAAGATTGGTGAGAGCATAGACAAAGTCAGGTTTTCGCTCCACCGCACTTACGAATGCGGATCGGGCTTCTTCAAGTCTGTTCTGCTTGAGACGCACGGTGCCGAGATTGTTATAGGCGTCCGGTAACGAGCCGTCGTCAGCGATGGCCGCCAAGCACTGTGCGGCAGCCTCGTCAAAGCGATTTTTCCTCTCGAGATAATTGCAGTAGTTATTTTTGATCAGGTAGTTTTTCGGAGCGATCGACAGCGTCCGCTGATAGATCGTCTCGCTGTTTTGCCAGTACGAGACCTGGATGAACGCAATGATCGTCAGTGCGATCACAACGGCGGCGGTCACCGCGGCCGAGATCCGCTTGTCGATTCGGGCCTTTGTCAAAAGTTCGCTCCCGAGCCAGACAAGGGCGATCGAGAGGCCGATGTGCGGGATGTAGGTGTATCGGTCAGCCATCGACTGGCGGCCCACCTGCAGAATCCCGATCACCGGGACGAGCGTTCCGACAAACCAAAACCACCCGGCGAAAAGGTACGGCCGCACCCGCCATTGATGTACCGCCGCGGCCGTGATCGCGATCAGCACGACGGCACTGCTCGCCACCAACGGCAGTTCCAGGCCGCTCTCGAACGGGTACCAAACCCCCAGACCCGTCGGGTTGAACATCACCAGGACATATTTGACGTACGAAACTATCGCGTTGGCGAACCTGTCAGTAAGCGGGATGATGTTTGTAGACTGTATGGCCCCGGAACTTCCCTGCGCGATGACTGTGATCACCGCGGACGCCGCGGAGAACACGAAAAACGGTACTTTTTCACGTACAAGCTTCCAAATGGCGGGCAGCGAGAACGACTCGACACGCCCCAGCGGCCAGATATCGAGCAGAAGAAACACGAACGGCAGGGTCACCACCATCGGCTTTGCCGCCAGGCCCGCGACAAATAGCCCGAGAGTGATGAGGTAGTCCCGGCGACCCGCCGAACCTCCGACACCTTTCGCCCATCGAACATAGAAAATTGACGATAGCAGCCAAAACAGTGTCGAAAGCACGTCCTTTCTCTCTGAGATCCAGGCGACCGATTCGACATGAACCGGATGCACAGCGAAAATCGCTGCCACCACGGCACTGCGCCAAAAAGCTCCCGTAATTTGCCTGAGGAAAAAGAACAGGATGACGCTGTTAGCACTGTGTAGCAAGACATTTACGGAATGGTGGCCGGCGGCATTCGGGCCGAAAAGCGACACGTCTAATTGGTGCGAGATCCATGTCAGTGGGTGCCAATTTGAGGAATGAACTGCGGTCAACGCCCAATATATTCCCTTCAGGCTTAGGCCGCCGAGCACATTCGGATTTTCGTAAACGTAAGCGTCGTCGTCAAAGTTAATGAAGTCGGCAAAGACGGTTCGAAAATAAACGACCAAACAAAGGCCCAATATGCAGGCAACTGCCGCGATAAATCGCCTGTCAATTGTCGCCCCGCTTGTCACAATATCGGCCGAGGCGTCGGCGTCGGCAGCCTGTTGTAGTTTCGGTCGTTTCTTTTTTGCCATTTGAGTAAAAGGCCGCTCTATTTGGATGTCGC
>CALDGX010000134.1 GCA_937941715.1 uncultured Chloracidobacterium sp.
GGCCCGCCCGGGCGGCAAAGTACATGTCGGTCTTTTCGCTATTGATCGAGAAAGGGGTCAATATCAACGCCGGGTACAAGGACGGCTGGACGATCCTGCATGATGCCGTGGCGAACGGGAATAAGGAAGCGGTGGAGATATTGCTCAAGAAGGGCGTGGACGTCAACTACCGAAACAGGAACGGCAAAACGGCGCTGCAGATGGCGACCGAGGCCAATAAACAGGAGATCGCCGATCTCCTGAAAAAGTACGGTGCCCAATAGTTGACGAACAGCCCGCCAAACGACTATTTTGTCCAATCGTCGGCGATGTGGGCGTCGACCTTGACGGGCACCTTTTTCACAAAGTCGCGGCCGGCATGCAACATGGCGGACTCGAGTTTGGCCGAGACCGTTTCGGCCTCGGCGGCGTCGCATTCGACGACGATCTCATCGTGGACGATGTTGACGAGTTTACCGCTTGAGCCGCGAAGATCGTCGTGAAGCAGTCTTAAAGCTCGTTTCAGGATATCGGCCGATGTGCCCTGGATCGGCATATTTTTGGCAAAACGCTGTGCGGCGCCGACACTTGCACGATCATTTTCATCAAAGGTGAATTTCGCCAACCGGCCGCTCTTTGTGCGGGTCTGACGCTCGGAAATGATGTTCCTCGCCTGGCTGCGGAGCCAATCATCCATTCGCGGATAAGTCGCAAAGTATTTGCGCAGTGTATTTTCGGCCTCAGCCTGAGTTAGTCCTGTCATCGAGGCAAATCGCGAAGCCCCGATGCCGTAAACGACCCCGAAATTGAGCCGTTTGGCAAACGAGCGCTGATCCGGCGTTACGTCGGCGGCGTCGATCCCGAAAACCTGTGCCGCCGTCGCCGAGTGAAAATCCTGGCCGGATTCGAAGGCGGCGATGAACTTTTGATCCTCGGAAAAATCGGCGAGTATCCGCAATTCGATCTGTGAATAGTCGGCGATGACGAGTTTGCGGCCGTCCGGAGCGCGAAAGCACCGGCGATACTCGGCCTCGTGCGGTATCTGCTGCAGATTCGGACTTGAGCAAGAAAAACGCCCGGTAGGTGCCCCGATCTGGCGAAAATCAGCGTGGATCCGACCCGTTTTGGGTTCGATGAACTCGAGGATATTGTCGCCGAAACTCTGAGCGGCCTTGGCGACGCTGCGGTACTCGAGCAGTTTGGCGACGACCGGATATTTCTCGGCGAGCGGCTGCAGCTCCCACGCGCGGGTCGTGTTCGGCATCGGCACACCAAGGTTCAGAAGAGCGTCGGTGACCTGTGCCTGCGAGTCGAGATTGATCTCGGTACGGCCGAAGAGCGACGCCTGAGCGACGCCGGCCGCGAGCATATCCTGCAGTTCGTCGCCGGCCCTTTTTTGCAGAACGCGGACCTTGTCGAGCTGCTCCTGCCAGCGCTCACGGTCGAGGTAAAACCCGTTCAGCTCCATTTCGGCGATCGGCATCACACATTCATTTTCGAGCCGCAGAACGTCAGTCAGGCCGTCGGCCGTGATGCGTTCCTCGAGTTTTTCGCGGACCTCGGGCATGATAGCCGCGTCCTTGGCCGCGTACTCGACCTGCGAATGGCTGAGTTCTTCGGCCCCCCAATCGCTGACCTGTTCGCTCTTGTCCAGCGTCCGCCCGAGAAAGTACTGGACGACATCGGCCAACCCGTGCCGCCGCTCGCCCTCACCGGCCGAGATCAGGATGCTGGCGAGATAGGTGTCATAGATGCCGCCAACCTCGGTCCCGAGATGGTGGCGCACCCATTTTGTGTCAAATTTGGCGTTGTGGGCGATCTTGGTCTGTTTGGCCGACGCGAGGAGCTCGCGCAAGGGAGCAAGCGCCGGGTCGGCAGCCAACGATTCTCCGCCGCGGCCGAACGCCTTGAGGTCGATAACCTTGGTGCTTGCCCCGTCACTGAGCTGCACCAGCCGCAAATCGCCCTTGTACGGATCAAGGTCCGTCGTCTCAACGTCAAAGCCCAAAAATCGGGCGTTACCTAGCTCTTCGCAAGCCGATCGTAACCCCTCAGCATCGCGCACAAGCTGAAAATATATTTCCATATCAAAATGTACTTAGTGCCCTCAATTGTAGCGACGAACGGCGGCGTTTGCCAATGTAGGATCTGCTTGCCGCATCCGCCAAAAAGATCGCCCGACCACTTCGCCGAGGCGAGCGATCGGGCAAAGTGACGCGAAACCTGGAAAAGTTATTTCATATATTTATCTAAAAAGTCAGCGACGAGCGGGTACAGATCGAGGCGGTTCTTGAGTTTTGAGATGCCGTGGCCCTCGTCGTCATAGAGTTTGTATTGGACCGGAGCTCCGCGCTTTTTCAGGGCATCCACCATCTGTTCGCCTTCGGTGTAGGGCACACGCGGGTCGTTGCGGCCCGAGATGACAAAGAGCGGCGTCCTGATGCGGTCGATCTTGCGGACCGGCGAGATGCGGCGGAGAAATTCGATGTCGCGATCGAGGCGGCCATATTCGACCTCACGCTGACGGCGTCGGTAGCCGGATGTGTTGGTGAGAAAGGTTTCCCAATTGGTTATCGCCACCGAGGCGACCGCGGCGGCCCAAAGGTCGGGATAGAGCGTGATCGCGGCCATCGTCATATACCCGCCGTAACTGCCGCCCATGACTGCGACCTTTTTCGGGTCGGCTCCGCCCTTTGTCTTAAGCCACTCGACCGAGTAGGCAAGGTCCTTGACCGAATCTTCGCGTTTCTCGACGTCGTCGAGGTGCGTGTAGGTCTTGCCGTAGCCGGTCGAGCCGCGGACGTTGAGGTCGAGCACCGCATATCCGCGCGAAATGTAATATTGGAACAACGGATTGAACCCTGGCCGCGACTGGCTCTCCGGCCCGCCATGTACCGACACGATGACCGGAACCTTGTATGCGGAAAGCCGGCGGTTCGTTTCGGTT
Source organism: uncultured Chloracidobacterium sp. (assembly GCA_937941715.1). Taxonomy (GTDB): domain Bacteria; phylum Acidobacteriota; class Blastocatellia; order Pyrinomonadales; family Pyrinomonadaceae; genus OLB17. The sequence continues at coordinate 2,927 of CALDGX010000134.1, forward strand.
CCGACGACCTTTGAAAATGCGAACGCTCGATACGGCTGGTC
>CALDGX010000135.1 GCA_937941715.1 uncultured Chloracidobacterium sp.
GCGCGCAAATGACGTACCAGCGGCGGCCCGGCCGGGACTACGACATCTGGGTCAACAAGGTATAGGCGGCACCGTAGGCCTCGTACTGATATTTGGCGATCGGGAGTTCGGCAAAGTCGATGTTCGCTTTCGACAAGGCCTTTCGGATGGTGGCTGGCGGGATAAGTATGACGCTCTGACGGCAGGTTTGGATCAGGCCCTCGAGTTTGAACGTGATGGTGCCGCCTTTCATGCGGCCTTTTGAGAGGCGTTCGCGAATGGCGACGGCGTTAACGGCGTATTCGTCAAAAAACGCCTGGACCGAAGCCTGATAATCACGTACTTCCTGCTGATCTTTTGGGTCTGCGAGACCGAGCCGCACGATCGTGGTCGGCACGATGTCAAAATTGAGTGCATGCCCGGCGAGCACGACAAATCTGGCTTCGTTCTTATCCAGGTCGATGCCGGCAATGGTCCTCATTGCGGCCGCCGTCATCGGATGGTCTGGCATTGCTTCATATCGCCGGACTTCAGTCCGATCGCGAAGTACTGTGCCCTCTGCGCCGCCGAACCGTGGGTGAACGAGTCAGGCACGACGTAACCCTGCGTCCGCTTTTGGATCATATCGTCGCCGACGGCCTGGGCCGCACGGATCGCTTCCTCGATATCGCCGGTCTCCAGGCGGCCTTGCTTTGCGGCAAAGTTAGCCCAGATCCCGGCATAGCAATCCGCCTGAAGTTCGAGTGCGACCGACAGCCGGTTGTTGTTGCCGGCCCGCTGCACCCTGTCCATCGTACCGGTCAGATTTTGGATATGATGCCCGAATTCGTGAGCGATGACGTATGCCTGAGCAAAGTCGCCCGGAGCCTTGAATTCGCGTCGCAGCTCCTCAAAAAACGCAAAATCCAAATAGAGTTTGTAGTCGCCCGGACAGTAGAACGGGCCGGTCGCGGCCGATGCGTAACCACACGCCGATGACACTTGCCCCGAGAAAATGACCAGTTTCGGGTCCTGATACCGAACGCGTCCCTGTTGAGGCAATATCTGCCGCCAAGCGTCCTCGAGGCTGCCCATTATCGCACCCGCAAACTGCGCGTTGTCGTCCTTAGCCGCCGGCCGGTTGGCCGCCACGCCGGGGTCGGGAACGCCGCCCTGATTTGGTGCGTTCTGGAATAGCTGGCTCGGGTCGCCGCCGCAGAGGTAGATCGCCACGGCCAGTATTAAAACGCCCAGGCTGCCGCCGCCGAGGGCTACTGTACGGCCGCCCATTCCGCGGCGGTCTTCGACATTGGTGCTCTGACGCTGATCTCTCCAACGCATAAATTTGTACCCTCTCAGACCGGTTATCTGCAGTTTCGTTCACGGCAATATTAGCATTTTATGCGGGGCGGGCGAAATATTTTGGGCCCGTGGCCGATGGTGCGGCTGACGGCGGAACGGCACGCCGGGAAACTGATCAGCCGGGAGCACATAAACCTTGACATAAGTGGATTTAGAGGACTATGATGCAACTGCGTTTTAGTTTCGGTTTACACTCCCCGCGTTTCCAAAATTTAGGAGGAAATAATGATCAAACTAGACATCGTCAACCTGGTCGCCGACCGAACCGGGGTGCCGAAGCAGAAAGCCGAACAGGTCGTCGATTCGCTGTTTGAAGCAATGAAGGAGGCTCTCGCCATGGGCAAACGCATCGAGCTGCGCGGATTCGGCGTGTTTGTCGTCAAGGACCGTAAACGCGGTGTCGGCCGCAACCCGCGAACGGGTACCGAGGTGCCGATCCCCGAGGGTAAGACGATCCGCTTTAAACCGGGCAAGGAGCTTTCGGCAAAGGCCGTCAGCTAGCCGACAAAATTAGATCTATTGATTTCCGGGGCCGCAAACAGACCGGGCCGCCAGCCCGCCCTCCGCGGCCTATATTTGTAAATGACCGAAGAAGATCGACTCGAACCCCCGATCACATTTGAACGAGCGGCATTGCGCCCGACCGCCCGTACGTGGATCAAGCACATCATCCTGCTGCTGATCACGCTCTGTACCGCGACCGTCGCCGGCGTCCTCTACCCGTTTGGCAGCAGTGCTAACTTTATCGCCGGTGACCCGCAGACGGCCGGGGAATTATGGACCTTTTTTCAAACGCTGCCGGCCGAGTACGCGATAATGATCCTCAAGACCGTCACCGACCTTTTTGTCGTTGACGGCCTGTTGTTCGAGGGTCTCAGCTTTTCCGTCTCGCTGCTTTTTATCCTCATCTCGCACGAGATGGGACACTATATCGCCTGCCGAATTTATAAGGTAGACGCCACCCTGCCGTACTTTATCCCGACGCCGCCGATGATCGGCCCGGCCGGCACCTTCGGCGCGTTCATTAAGATAATGTCGCCGATGCCGTCGCGGCGGGCTGTGTTTGATATCGGCGTGGCGGGCCCGATCGCCGGCTTTCTCGCCCTGATACCGGTCGCCCTGATCGGCCTTGCGACGATGAAGGTTGCCTCGCCCGCACAGATCGCGTTTTCGACCGGCGGACTGACCTTTTCCGACCCGCTGCTGTTCAGGTGCCTGGCGTATTTTTTCGGGATCGACCTCAAATTCGGGATCGGAAATTCGTTCTATTTTGCTGCGTGGGTGGGGCTATTGGTGACCGCCCTGAATCTGATCCCATCAGGTCAATTGGATGGCGGACACGCCATCTATGCCGCGTTGGGCGAGAAATTTCATTTCTGGACGGGGCGGATCGCCTTTGTCGCGATGGCCACGCTGTCGGTGCTGGGAATGTATCTCTACAGCAGCCCGAGCGGGTTCCTGTTCGCGGTCGTCCTTGCCGTAATGATGCGTGTAAAGCACCCCGAACCCGCTGATATGACGCCGCTCGACGGCAAACGCAAGGCAGTTGCGATCCTGACGCTGATCATTTTCGCGCTTTGTTTCGTTCCTTTCCCGATCCAGATCAATTAGCGGCCGGCAACAGCCCTTTTACTTCCCTGACCAGATCCGCGACGTCCTCCTGGCCGTCGAGGGCGATCATAAAGAAGTCGTAGCTCGTCTTGAAACACACCATCCCGTTGCCGAAGAACCAAACACCCTCAAGTAGCGGATTACCGCCGATGATCGAACCGATCGGGAATCCGGTAATGTTCTTAGGGTCGAGCACATTGGTCAGCATCACGGCTCCAGAGGCGAATGAGAACGCACCGAGCAGCGGGGCGCCGATTCGCCGTGCGATGTCGCGTTCAAATTTGACGCGCTCGGCGTCCGCCTCGGACAAATGACCGTTCGCGATCAGTTCCTCACGGCGGGAAAGGTAACCGTCAAACTCGTCGGCGAGTTTCTTGACCGACCAGGTCGGGATCGCCGAATTCAGCAGCCAGTGGGAACTCAACCCGGTAAAGACGACCCCGAGGCCGGCACCGATCGCCATCGAAACCCCTGTTGCGGCGGCTCGGACCGGATCGTCCTTGGCCCAATCCGCGGCCTTCTGCACCGACCGCAGGGCCGAATCGAGTGCTCCGCTCAAACTAGCGCCAAACCCAACCACCTTTGAAACGCGTTTGGCGTTCGTCCCGACCGTATCGCGAGCGTCGTCAAACATGTCGCCCGCTTTCCCGGCAACGTCGACGACGACACCGCCGGCCTTTTCCCCGACGCCCGCGGCCGCGTCGCGAACCGGTTCGCTGACGTCCCAAGCCGTCTTGGCGGTATCTGCCGCAGTGTTGATGACGCCCTCGGCGACCTTTACGGCCTGTTTGCCGACCTCGGATTTCTCGGCTTCGGTCTTCAGGCGTTCGGCGCCTTTCTGGGCCGTCTCGACGACGACGCGAGCACCGTCCTCGATCTTTTCCTTCAGCCCGAGTTGGGCGTCTATCTCCTCGAGTTTTTCAGTTGCACGTTTCTGCCAGCGGTCAAATCTCTCTTTATAGTCACTCATTTATCGTTCTTCCTCTCCCCCGATCAGGACAATTTGAATACGACGGACCCACGCCGTTTGTTCGCGCTCTTATGAGTTCGATATTACAACGATAATTGCCGTTTTGTGACGATTTTTTTGTTCCGGGCGGCGATTTCGGCGTGATCGGCTGGTATGCTAATCTTTGTTTCTGGAAACAAGACCATGCCTTTAGTTAAATGTCCAAATTGCGGAAAAGAGGTTGAATTCACCGGCAACGAATTTCGCCCCTTTTGTTCTGAAAGGTGCAAAATGCTGGATTTCGGTGCATGGGCGGATGAGGAATACGCCCTTCCGACCGAAACCTCGGAGTTAAGCGAGGAGGACATCGATCAGATCGAAAGGGCCCTCAACGGAAGGAGTCGACAATGATGAGTCCCGCAATGTTTTTTGACGTCGGCCCGTCAGCCGGCGGAATTGCTGTCTTTGCCGCGGTCGCCTTCTTTTTTGTGCTGGCGTCTGTTGCTTTTTTTGCCTTCAAGATGCTCCGAAAGTCGGTCAAAATGGCGTTCCGGCTTATCATCGTCGCGATCATCCTGTTGATCGCCGTCGCCGGCAGCGTCACTTTCTGGTGGCTCGGGTCGAGTTCGCCGACACGCCCGGACCGCCCGCGGCCGACACAGCCCAGATAGGCCGTAAGCGATGGCACTTCCCGACGAATCGGAAAAGAGACCGCGATGGAAACGGTACTTCCACCTTCCGCGCAACGTTCTTGCGCTCAGCTCTGTCGCCCTCTTGAATGACACCTCGAGCGAGATCATATATCCGCTGCTGCCTGCTTTTCTCGCGCTTACGCTCGGAGCGTCACCATTCGCGATCGGCCTGATCGAGGGCTTTGCCGAGTCGGTCGCCAGCATTCTAAAGCTGTTTTCCGGCTATTTGAGCGACCGCCTCAACACCCGCAAGTGGCCCGTTTTTGCCGGATATTCGCTCGCCGCGATCATGCGGCCGCTGCTCGCTTTGGTGACGACATGGCCGCAGGTGCTAGTCGTCAGAATGGGCGACCGCATCGGTAAGGGCATTCGCGGAGCGCCGAGGGACGCGCTGCTCGCGGCCAGCGTCGCGCCGTCCGAACGCGGTTTCGCGTTTGGCTTTAACCGGGCGGCGGATCACTTCGGCGCGATATTGGGCCCGGTCGCGGCATTTTTTCTGATGTCGTATTTTGCGGCGGACCCTACAAATCCGACAGCGGACGAGTTTCAGAGTGTGTTTTGGCTTGCCTCGCTTCCGGTCGTTTTCGGACTGTTCATCGTCATTTTTTTCGTTCGCGAAGAATCGGCTCCCGTCGCTGCAAACGGATCAGCCATAAAACTCACGCTGCGGGGATTTGACGGCAATTTCAAGCGCTTTCTGGTCATTATTGCGATTTTTACGCTCTCAAATTCGACCGACGCCTTTCTCCTGCTGCGTGCCGAGCAGGCGGGAATATCGCCCGCCGTTCTGCCGCTTGTGTGGATGGCACTCCACTTCAGCAAGGTCGGGTTTTCGCTCATCGGCGGCGACCTTTCGGATCGCATCGGGCGCAAAAAGCTGATATTTACGGGCTGGATGGTCTATGCGCTGGTTTACCTCGGGTTTGCGTTCGCGAGTGCCCCGTGGCACGCCTGGACGTTGTTCATCATTTACGGCGTATATTTTGGCTTTACCGAGGGCGTTGAAAAGGCGATGGTCGCCGATATGGTCGGCGAGGAAAAGCGCGGAACGGCATTTGGGCTCTATAATCTTGCCTTCGGCATCGCCGTATTTCCGGCATCGCTGTTGTTCGGATTGATCTGGAATCAGCTCGGTGCCCCGGCCGCGTTCATTTTCAGCTCGGTCATTTCGGTCGCAGCAGCTTTGTCATTGACAACGGTCAAGACCGGACAGAAAATAACGGCCGAGCAAGTGTGATCACCGCCCGGCCGCTCCATTGTATATCGCGTGTCTTAATCGCTCAGGCGGATCGAACCCAGCATATTTCGGAACGCAGTCGAGTAACTTCCCGCGTCGCCCTCGGGTACCACCGTTATTACGTAAAACAGATCGCCGCTTCGAAGCTGTGTCGTATAGACCGTCACCACCTCGGTGCGGTTGGTCACCGGCGAACGGCCCGCTAGTACCGTCGAATATCCCTGACGGCCGGCGACGTACGTGCGTTCAAAGTTGCCGCGTTGCCGCAGATAATCGTTTGCCTGCAAAACGCCGTTGACGTATTCCTGGGTGCTGTTGTTCAGGTTGGCATTCTGGCTCTTATTTACGCCGATCATCGCACCGTGGGTGATGCCCTGCGAGCCGAATGCACCGTCCGGAGCAAACTGGACCGAGCCCTCTGACGGAAATTCACGCCAGTTCGACGGCACATTCATCCGAAGCCAGTTGCCGCCCGAGTAAGTCCTGACGCGGACCGACGGGTAGGCGACGTTGGCGGAGTATTTACCGCTCGCTGTCGGGTTGTTGTTGGCCTCGGCCTGTTTTTGGATCTCGGCCATCGTCCGGGCTTTAGGCATCGCCCTGAGCCGTGCTTGGACCCTTTCGAAATCACGGGTCAGCTTGATCGGATTCGGCGAAACGTTCAGGAATGTCGCCTCTTTATTGATCTTCTCAAAGCGGTTGCCCGGATCCGGGTGACTGCTGAGCCACTCTGGCCCCGATCCGCCACCCTGTGCGGCGATGGTCTTGAACATATTTGCCAGATCACGCGGATCATAGCCGGCGTCCGCCATTATTCTGGCACCGAGCACGTCGGCCTGTGTTTCGTATTCCCGGCTGAATTTTGTCATCCACGCGGCGGCTCCGAGCATGCCGAGCTGGGCACCGGCCTCGCCGGCCAGGATCGCTCCGCCAAGGATCATCCCGATCATCCCGATCTGGTTGCCGAGGCTCCCCTGTTTGGTCTGCTGGGCGGTCGCGTGGCGAAGCGCGACGTGAGATATCTCATGAGCCATGACGCCCGCCATCTCGCCCTCGTTACGGGCCGCCTCGATCATGCCGCGATTGACGTACATCGGGCCGCCGGGCAATGCGAACGCGTTGATATCGCTGGCGTTAACCAGCTTGAACCGATAGTCGAATGACGTCTGTCTGAACTGCGTCGGGATCGCCGTAACGAGCCGTGCCCCGACACGCTCGATATACCGCGTGGCGTCTGCGTCGCTCAGGATCGGAAACTGTTTCTCGACCTCGGTTGCCGCCTGCGAGCCTATTTTGATGTCATCCTGCACCTTGTATTTGTTCTTGGGCATCGTGACCTGGGTCTGCGCGATCGCGGCGATCGGCACGATCAGGATCGCGAACATCAGGTAAGCAACGGTCAGTTTTCGGTGTATCAGAACTTTCTTCATATCATCTCCAGCTTCAATTCGATGTGTGGGCCTCCCGACTACTTTAGCAGATATCCGGGCCCGTTCATCGCTCGATTTCGATGAGATCGGCCGTGTTCCGCGTTTGCCGATGAATTACGGCGGACAAATATTACGTTAATGTTAACTATATGTTACAGAATCGCCCGCCGGCCCGCGAAACGTGTGAATGTTAAGTATAATGTAACCCATTGTCAGGCCCTGCTGAACTATAATCGTGCGAGTAGTTACAGGTGAAAATATGGACCATCAGCAAGCCGGCCTGGCGGGATTTACAACGCACGATCTGATTTATCCGGTTTCGATGACGATCACAGAGATCACAACCCAGCTTGACGCTCTCCGCGACAAGGTCCTGCTGCTCGGCGGTAAGACCGAGGATGCCGTGCACCGGGCCATGCGCTCCTTGAAAGAGCGGGACTCTGACCTTGCCCGCAGCGTGTGTGAGGATGACAAGCTGATCGACCGGATGGAACTCGAGATCGACCAGTTGGCGGTCGAGATACTCGCCACCCGGCAAATGGCCGAACACGACCTGAGGTTTGTCGTCTCGGTCGCCAAGATCACGCCGATCCTCGAGCGGATCGCCGACCACGCGTCGAGTATCGCCGAGGCGGCCATCGTGCTCAACAACGAGCCGCAGATCGACAGCTATATTGATTTTTCGCTGATGGCTGACATCGCCGGCGGTATGCTGAGCGAGGCTCTCAACGCATTTACGTCTGAGGATGCCGGAGCATCACGCGAGATCATCGGCCGCGACCGTGAGCTTGACCGCTGTTATGGCCGGGTATTTGACGGATTGATCGAGACGATGATCAAGAGCCCGTCGGCGGCCAACGGCGCCGCTCGCCTGCTGTTCGTCGCCAAGAACATCGAACGCATCGGCGATTATGTGAAAGATATCTGCGAACTCAATGTTTACCTGACCGAGGCAGTGTTCATCAAGCACGGTTCGGCACGGTAAGGCGTGTTAGACATAAGTTTGCTGTTCGAATATATTTAGGTTCTCGCATTTAAGATTAACGATACTGGAGATCAATCAAAATGGCTTTTAGCTTCTTGCCGAAGGAAGACGAGTACTTCGCAATGTTTTCGCAAATGACCGCAAAGATCCGTGAGGCCGCCGACATTCTTGTCGAGATGCTCCACGGGCCGGAAGATCAGTTCGATGCGTATTCAAAAAAGATAAAAAGCGTCGAGCATGAATGCGATGAGATAACCCATCGGATCACGACCAAACTCAACAAGTCGTTCATCACCCCGTTTGACCGCGAGGATATCTATACGCTTTCGGTCGCTCTGGATGACGTCTGCGACTATATCGACGCCGGTGCACGGGCGATCGTGATGTACGACATTCACGAGGTCGATGAGCACTCCAAACAGTTGGCGGTCATCACTCAAAAACTCGCGAATGAGATCCATATGGCGGTCGGAATGCTGAAAAAGGCTGACGGTATGAAGCAGCACCTGCTCGAGATCCAGCGTCTTGAAAATGATGCTGACGAAGCCTACTTCAAGGGCATCGGCGACCTGTTCAAACACTCAAACGACCCGGTCAGGATCATTAAATGGAAAGAACTCTATGAGATCCTCGAAAATGGAACTGACCGCTGCGAAAGCGTAGGCAACATTATCGAAAGTATCGTTCTTAAACACAATTGATCTGTTAGATAGTCGTCTCGACCTGCGGCACGGTCACGAGGCCTGCCGCTCTCGATGTCTGACCTTCGGCTCATTGCCGTAACTATATGGACGCACAATCGGTTTCATTAGCGTTAGTAATTCTGATCATTTTCGTCGCGCTTGTATTCGACTACGTCAACGGATTTCACGACGCGGCTAATTCAATTGCAACGGTCGTCGCGACCCGTGTGCTTTCGCCCGGCGTAGCGGTCGCCTGGGCGGCATTTTTCAATTTCATCGCGTTTGTCGTTTTTGGAACGGCCGTCGCAAAGACGATCGGCGGCGATATGATAAACATCGCGGTGATCCCGGCGGCGGACCAACTGTATGTACTGCTCGCGGCCGTGCTCGGGGCGACCATATGGAATCTGATCACATGGTGGCTCGGGCTGCCGACGTCGAGCTCGCACGCTCTAGTTGGTGCCTATGCCGGCGGAGCCATCTGCTCATACATATATTATTTTGGATTTAACAGCGTCCAGACGGTACTTAAGGCCGAAGGGTGGATCAAGACCCTCAGCTTCATTGTCCTTTCGCCGCTGATCGGAATGACCCTCGGCTTTATTATGATGGTGTCCGTTTATTGGATCTTTCATAAATTCTCGCTTCATAAGGTCGATAAGGGATTTCGCTTTGGCCAGCTGTTCTCGGCGGCCGCATACTCGCTCGGACACGGCGGCAATGACGCGCAAAAGACGATGGGCATCATCACGATCGTACTCGTCGCCGGCGGATTTCTCCAGATGGCACCCGGCGGCAAACTGCCGGAAATACCGCTCTGGGTGGTCCTCGCCGCTCACGCCGCGATCGGGCTCGGCACGCTGTCCGGCGGCTGGCGTATCGTAAAAACGATGGGTACGAAGATCGTCAAGCTGCAGCCGGTCGGAGGGTTTTGTGCCGAGACCGCCGGTGCCATGACACTTTTCGGAGCGACATACCTGGGCATACCGGTTTCGACGACGCACACCATCACCGGCTCGATCGTCGGCGTCGGGTCCGCCAAGCGATTCTCCGCTGTCAAATGGGGCGTCGCCGGCCGTATCGTTTGGGCGTGGGTCCTGACGATCCCGATGGCGGCATTGATCGCCGCAATTTCCTACGGAGTGATCCTTGTGATCGAAAAGATGCTCGGCGTGAAATAGGGCCTTACAAGATCAAATTGATAAGATAACCCGAGAAGACAATACACCCGGTGACGATACCGAAAAAGATGGCGATCAATTTGATCGTCATCACTTTTTTGAGGAGCATCGCCGGCCATATCGTATGGGCGTGGGTTCTGACGATCACGGCAGCCGCAGTGATCGCCGCGTTGTCATACGGCATCGTATTGCTATTCGAAAAGGCTCCTGGCTACGCGTAAGCTGATCACGCCAAGTACATTATTGCCGCAAGCTAAATTCGACCAGCGACATATTTGCGGATCCGGCAGATATTCGTTTAACCTTGCTCGCTCGCGAGTCTTATCGTAGATTGTTGAAATCAGTGATCGCTAATATAGGAACGCTAAATGGGCTAGCTGCGAAGATCTAGTATTGGAAGTTTTATGAACAAAGTCATACCGTCGTTTTTCAGATCATGCCATTTTGTGTTGCCGTTTGCTCTTATGGTCCTCGGCATTGTTGCATTTGGATATTTTGCCGATGGCGCGGACGCGCAAAACCGGTCGATGACGCTCGCAGACCACAAACCCAGGCCATCGGGATCGTACGAGATCCCACTCGAACGGGAGATGGACTTTGACGTGATGAGCGGAAACATTAGATCGTCCGCAGTAACGGGGCGTCCGCTAGCCGTATATCAGGAAACATTCCTTGCCGGCGGTGCCAACCCTGAAACTCAGGCCAGGCAATATCTTTCGGCGAAAAGCCACTTGTACGGATTGTCGGCCGACGAAATTGCAGGCCTTCGGCTGCATTTTGTTCGGAAGAGCGATGCGGGCACGGTCGTCCGGCTGCGGCAGATGTGGAAAGGGCTGCCGGTCAATAAAAATGCCGAGATCACGATCCACATAAACAAAGCGAACGTTGTCGATCTTGTCATGAACGGTTATCGATACGGCATCGATCTGGGCGACACGATCCCCGCCATCCCGGCAGAGACGGCACGCATGAGACTCGCAGATCACCTCGGTGCCCGCGGCCTGACCGGCGAAAATGCAAAGACCGAGTTGATGGTACTAAGCAACGCCGGAGCAGATCGTCTGGTCTATCGAGTTAACTATGCGTCAGATGCTCCGGTTGGCGATTGGGAAGCGTTTGTTGATGCGAAGACCGGCTCATTGATCAAGGTCGAAGACATCGCCTATTACAAACACGGCAAGAGCCAGAAAAGTCGGCGAAAGACAGCCTCAAAACCATTTTCGGTTTTAGCCACCGGCACAGGGAATGTATTTGATCCTGACCCGCTGACAACCGCAGTGGCGGCATATGGAGGATCATATGTCGATGGCAGCGACGCCAATGCGGCAGTACTGACCGCACAGCTAAAGAGCCGGACGCTCAACGACATCACACTCAGTGCCGGTACATATTCGCTGACCGGCCCGTATGCCGAGATCAGAGATTTTGAAGCGCCAAACAAGGGCTTATTCACGCAGGCGAGTTCGACGTTCAATTTCGATCGCAATGCCGATGCTTTTGAGGCGGTAAATTGTTATTACCACATCGACGCGTCGATGCGTTACCTCAATACGACGCTCGGCCTGGGCATCATGCCTTACCAATATGTTGGCGGAGTTCGCGTCGATCCCTCGGGGTTGAGTGGAGCCGACAATTCGCATTACGTATCGGCTTCGGGCCAGTTAGCGTTTGGCGAGGGCGGCGTTGACGATGCCGAGGATGCCGATGTGATCATCCACGAGCTCGGACACGGTATCCACGACTGGGTCACCGCGGGTGGACTTTCGCAGGTCAATGGCCTGAGCGAAGGCACCGGCGACTATTGGGCCGGTTCATATAGCCGTGCATTGGGTTATTGGCCAACGGGGAACGCGGCTTACAACTGGACATTCAATTGGGACGGGCACAATCCGTTTTGGGGCGGTCGAATTCTCAATTATGGTGCAGTTTACCCAGCTGGACTGACCGGGGCAATTCACACCGACGGCCAGATCTGGGCAACGGCGAATATGAAGGTCTGGGACGATATCGGTGCAATGAAAGCGGACAAGGCATTTTGGAGCGGCATCGACCTGACGAACTCTACAACGAACCAGAACGATGCCGCCAATGCCGTCTATACGGCGTCGGCCACTCTTGGTTATACGGCACTGCAGCGCTTCGCGATGAACACCCGCTACGCTGCCGCCGGTTATACGATGCCGGCACCGCCGACCGCCTCGGGCGTTAGCATCAGCGGACGGATTTTGACGAACGACGGCCGCGGACTGCAAAACGCAATGGTTGCGATCACCAACGCGGCCGGGAATGTCACTTATGCGAGATCAAGCTCACTCGGATATTTCCGGTTTGACCAGATCGATTCGGGCCAGACGTACGTTATCTCGGTCGCATCAAAGCGATTTACGTTTGTGCCGCGGGTTGTAAATATCACGGGAGATCTTTTCGAAGTTGACCTCATCGCACAGTAAACTCGCGCGGGGCATCAGATGCCCCGCTTGCCATACTCGGATCGAAGTGACATCATTTTTCCTTGGAGAAATACGATGTCAGCAGTGCTTGAAAAGGTCCAGGTTTTCGAAGATTACCTCACAATGTCCGACGGCGAACTCGATGAACGTATCGAGTTTGCCCGCCGCGAGCTTGGGCGGCGGGTCGTCATTCTCGGGCACCACTATCAGCGGGACGACGTCATCCGCCACGCCGACCTGACCGGCGACAGTTACCAGCTTTCAGTAATGGCTTCGCAGACCGATGCCGAGTACATCGTCTTTTGCGGCGTTCATTTTATGGCCGAGTCGGCCGACATCCTTGGCAAAGATCATCAACGCGTCGTCCTGCCCGACCTCGGTGCCGGCTGCTCAATGGCTGATATGGCGACGATCGACCAGGTCGAGGACGCCTGGCAGCAGCTGCGCGAGATCGGCGTGCTTGAGAATAAGGTCGCCCCGATCACCTATATGAATTCGTCCGCGGCGATCAAGGCGTTCTGCGGGCGAAATGACGGCGTGGTTTGCACCTCGTCAAATGCGATCCCGCTCTTCGACGTCTATTTGAAAGAGTTCGACAAGATGTTCTTTTTCCCGGATCAGCACCTCGGGCGCAATACCGGTGCAAAGTTCGGCATCCCGCTCGACAAGATGGTGCTCTGGAATCCGCACGAAGAACTTGGGGGCAACACCGAGGAACAGCTTCATCAGGCCAATCTGATCCTCTGGCGCGGACACTGTTCGGTCCACGGACGATTCAAATCATGGCACGTCGACAAGATCCGTGACGAACATCCCGGAATGAAGGTCATCGTCCATCCCGAATGCCCGAAGGAGGTCGTCGACCTTGCCGATCTCGACGGCTCGACCTCGTTCATCATCAAGACGGTCGAAAGCAGCCCGAGCGGTTCGAAATGGGCCATCGGGACCGAGGTAAATCTCGTCAACCGCCTGCAGGCACGCTTTCCGGATAAGGAGATCCGGCTGCTCGCCCCCGACCTCTGTATGTGTGCGACGATGTACCGCATCGCTCCGCAAAATCTGGCCTGGGCGATGGAAAATCTTGTCGACGGCAATGTCGTCAACGAGATCGTCGTCGATGATGAGACCAAACATTTTGCCAACATCGCACTACAGCGGATGATCGACTTTACTGAAAAAAAGAGTTAGCTCAGCCGCTGCCCGTAGATTTTCCTTCCCCGTTTTGGCAGGTGCACCGCTCGTCGTCGTTGCGGCCGGCGGCTGCACGCAATGGGCGTGTTATTTCCTTGCTTTATTGACATTAGTCGCACAAAATAGGTCTATCAGGAGTTCCAAGATATGACCGAATCCGGCAGCCCAGCAAAGTCGCGGATCAAGTGCCGCGAGATAATGACCAAAAGCGTCAGGACCGCCTCGCCCGGGGATACGATCAGACAGGTCGCTGAGCTGATGCGCGACGGCGACATGGGTGCCGTCCCGATCCTCGATAACGGCAAACTGGTAGGTATCGTGACCGATCGCGACATCGTCGTCCGCTCGGTCGCCGAGGGCATCGAGCCGGGAGCTCCGATCAGCAGCGTGATGTCGGGCGACCTCTCGACGGTCACGCCCGACGATTTTGTTTTTACGGCGATCCGGCAAATGGGCGACCGCCAGGTCCGGCGAATTCCGGTCGTCGATCTGGACGGCGGCCTCGCCGGCATAATCTCGATGGCGGATGTCGCCCTCGAGACCGAGGATGAACTTGAGATCGCCGAGGCTCTCGAAGAGATCTCGAGCGGCAGCAGCTTTTGGGGAAAGCGGTAGCTTGATCCCCGTGCGGACCGTTTCGCAGTCAGCATAAATGGCAAGATCTATTAATCGGAATTTTCAATTTCTCGGCACTTCCAAGAACGTCCAGTCCGGCCGGCTATGGTATCCGGCGGCCGACGTCTTCCAGACGCCCGAGGGCTGGCTGGTCAAGGTCGAGCTCGCCGGTGTTTCGCCCGAGGACATCGAGCTCGATATCCAGGGAAATGTTCTGTATATCGCCGGCTGCCGCAAGGACAGATCGTGCGGGACGGGCGTTTCGTACCAGCAAATGGAGATCACTTACAGCAATTTCGAAAAAACACTCAATTTTCCGGCATCCATCGAAGGGGCGGTCGTCGAACATAATTTCGAGAACGGATTGTTGATCATTCACCTGCGCAAGGCATCTAAGTAATTGGTTTGATCGAGGACGTTATGGCTGACATTACTGACGGGCAGAGCATCGATCCTGCGGTACCGACACTGCCGCAGCAAATGGAGATCGCGGTCCTGCCGCTGCAAAACACCACTCTTTTTCCGGACACGGTCGTACCGCTCGCGGTCGGCCGCGAACGTTCGACGCGTGCCGTCGAATCGGCTCTCGCCACCGAAGAAAAGCTGATCGCCTGCGTCACGACCAAGTCCGAGAACGTCACGGGCGACGACGCGACGCCGTCCGATCTCTATACGATCGGCACCGTGGTCAATATCAAGCGGATGATGCGCAATGAGGGCGTGATGCAGCTCATTGTTCAGGGAATGGACCGTTTTGAGGTCGTCGAGTGGACCGGTGAGCAGCCGTTTCTGAAAGCCAAGATCCAGATAATGCCCGAGCTCCGCCGCGTCGATGACGAAGAGATCGAGGCACTCAAACGCAACATCCAGGGCATGATCCAGGAGGCTCTCGCCCTGCTGCCTAACGTACCACCCGAGATCCGCATGGCCGTGTTGTCGCAGGAAGACCCCGTGCAGCTGGCGTACTTTCTGGCGTCGGTCCTCGATCTCGGGACCGAGACCGAACAGAAGATGCTCGAATCGAGCACCGTCGACGGCCTTTTGACGCTGACCCACGCGGCCCTCGCCCGCGAGGTCGAGATCATGCAGATCCGTTCGAAGATCGCCTCCGAGGCACAGCACGAGATGGACAAATCGCAACGCGATTACGTCCTCCGCCAGCAGATGAAGGCGATTCAGAAGGAACTTGGCGACGACGAGTCCGGCGAACAGGCTGAGGCCGAACAGCTTCGCGAACGTCTCGAAAAGGCCGACCTGCCCGACGAAGTAAGGAAAGAAGCCGACCGCGAACTGAAACGGATGGAGCAGCTGCCGCAGTCGGCTCCCGATTACCACGTCATTCGGACCTATATCGAGTACATTCTCGAATTGCCCTGGCGGCGTTCGAGCGAGGAAAAGCTCGACCTGCACGAGGCCCGAAAGGTACTTGACGAAGACCATTACGGCCTCGAGGACATCAAGGAACGCATCCTCGAGTCGCTCGCGGTCGTCAAACTGCGGCCCGATTCCAAGAGCCCGATCATTCTCTTTGTTGGCCCGCCCGGAGTCGGAAAAACGTCGCTTGGCCGCTCGATCGCCCGTGCTCTCGGGCGTGAATTCGACCGTCTATCCCTGGGCGGAATGCGTGACGAGGCTGAGCTTCGCGGACACCGTCGGACCTATATCGGGGCGATGCCCGGCCGCATCATCCAATCGCTCCGCCGCGTCGGCGTCAACAATCCGGTGCTGATGCTCGATGAGATCGATAAGCTGGGCAACGATTTTCGCGGCGATCCGGCGTCGGCACTACTTGAGATCCTCGATCCGGCGCAAAACAATACGTTTCGCGACAATTACATAGATCTGCCGTTCGATCTTTCCAAGGTGTTCTTTATCGCGACCGCCAATCAGCTGCAGCCGATCCCGATGCCGCTCCGCGACCGAATGGAGATCATCCAGCTTGGCGGCTACAGCGACCGCGAAAAACTTGGCATCGCCCGGCAGTATCTGATTCCGCGGCAGATCAAGGAAAACGGCTTGACCGACGATCAGCTCGAGATCTCGGACGACGCGATCAACCTGCTGACCTCACGCTACACGCGCGAGGCGGGCGTTCGCCAGCTCGAACGCACCGTCGGCAATCTTGCCCGCAAGGTCGCGTTGAAGGTCGCCGAGGGCCTCACCGAAAAGGTCTCGATCACCGCCGAAGAGGTCAAAGGGTACCTTGGCCCGCCGCGCGTTTATCCCGAGGAGGCCCGAAAGGAGCTTCCGCCCGGGGTTGCGACCGGAATGGCCTGGACCGAAATGGGCGGCGAAGTGTTGTTCATCGAGGCGACGCTCCTGCCAGGCGGCGGCGGGCTCACGTTGACCGGCCAGCTTGGCGACGTTATGAAAGAATCGGCTCAGGCGGCCCGCAGCTATCTCTGGTCACATGCGTCGGAGCTCGGGATCGACCCCGAGATCATCAAGCAGAACGGCGTGCATATTCACGTTCCCGCCGGTGCGATACCCAAGGACGGCCCGAGTGCGGGCGTCACGATGGCATCGGCCCTCGCGTCGCTCTACACCGGACGAAAGGTCCGTACCGACACCGCTATGACGGGCGAGATCACGCTTTCGGGCCTCGTCTTTCCGGTCGGCGGCGTTAAGGAAAAGGTCCTCGCGGCTCATCGGGCCGGTATTCGCCGGATCATACTGCCTGATCGGAACGAGGCCGACATCGAGGAGATACCCGATGACGTCAGAAAGGAACTCGAAGTGTTTCCGGCGACGAGGATCAGCGACGTACTCACTGCCGCACTTGAGAGCGGGCCGGCGGCCGATGAGCCGAAGCCGAACTACGTTCTTCCCGGCGAAGCGGCCAAGGACGGCTCTCAGGAACGCCTGATCACGGCTCCGGAGTAGTTATTTGTCCTGAGTGAGCGGCCGCCGATCACCTGTCGCCGCCGCTCAGGACCCAGCGTGTTTGGATGGACGGGTCGAGTTTGACCGCCCGTTGAAAATTCTCTTTAGCGAGATCGTTCATCCCCGCCTTTTGCAGCCGCAGTCCCAGCATGAAATGAAATCTGGCATCCGCCGGCACGGCCTGATCAGCTCGGGAGCGATAGTCCGCAGCCAGGTCCTGCCGTCCCATCGACGCGGCGGCACCTGAAAGAAAACTGTTCGTCAACACGAGTCTCGGATTATTTTGTACGGCGTCGCCCCACTCGATGACCGCTTCCTGCCGGCGGCCGAGCTGCCACATTGATTCGCCCTTCTCCTCGCGCGCCGCGGCGAGGTCCGGCCTCTCGGCCAGAGCCTTATCCAGACTTGCGATCGCCTCGTCGTATCGTCCGAGCCGATTTAGGATCGCACCCCGATAATAAAGGCTCAGAGCCCTTCCCTGTCCGGACTGCCTGTCGGCGGCCTTTGCCAAATGGTCCGCGGCCTGCTCGGGGTTGCCAGAAAGATACTCAAACCACGCGAGTTTCGGCATCGCGTCAACATTGACGAACAAACCGGCACTGACGGCCTTTGAAAAATGTTCCTTGCCGGCGGCGATGTTCTCGCGGTCGGAAGCGCTTAGCCACGGATCGGGATTTGATCGCGCCAGAGCGAGTTCGTCCGGGATCTGCAGGCTCTGAAAAGCGAGAGCTCCGGCACGTTCGTGGTAACGCACCCATCCGCTATGGGCATTGAGCCCCGCCCAGAGAACGGCAAATCCGAGAAAAACGATCCCCGCGTTCTTCAGCCGTCCACCGGATCGCAGCGTGTACCGGTAAAACGTCAGATCGCCGGTGGTCAGCAATTTATACGACCTCATTACGACAAAGGTCGTGACCGTAGCGATACCCAGAGCCATCAGCATCGGCACCAGCTGGTAGACGTCCCAAACCGCCATAAAGGCGGCGCCGAATACGAGTGCCGCCGCGATCTCCTCGGGCCAGCTCAGCGACGCCGTTTTTTTGACCGATTTCGCGACCGCGGCCGCGGGCTTTCCAAATCCGAAGTATAGAGCGTCGTTCGGGCATACGCTGACGCAGTCCATACATTTCATACAGCCCGAGTCGACAACCATTCCATACTTTGCCACTTCGGCGTGAACGAGCACGTTCGACGTGCAGGTCGCAGTACAGTGGCCGCACTGGTTGCACGCGTCGGTGACGCGGATGCGGCCCGGCGCGACCTTATCGGCGAGGCTGAAAAATCCGCCGTACGGGCATGCGTAGGTGCAGAAACCCTTTGACCCAAGAAAATAGACGGTCATAAACCCGCAAACGAAAAGAAACGGTATCGCCACCGCGATCGGCGGAAAGGTACTCCAAAAGTCGTTCGTTATGAGGTGATTTGTAAATTGAGGGATCAGCGGCTCACCCGCGGGCTTCAGCATGTAGCGATTGACGGTCGGCCAAACGAACATATACAGCGCCACCGCGAGCGGCACAAATACGAGGATCCTCGACCGAAACGGCCGCGGCGTCAAACCCATCTTTTTGAGTATCCACGCACAGAGGTCCTGCAGAGCGATGATGTGACAACCCCATCCGCACACATACCGGCCGAAAATGAGCGTCGCAAGTATCGCCAGAGCAAAGAATATGAATCCGGCATTCAGCACGCCCTGCTGCAGGGTGTACATCGACTCGGACGGCTCGATCGGTGACAGCGTCCGGCCCATCACAAGCCACTGTATAATGTGCAAAACTATGAGTAAATTGACGCCGATCAGGGCCGCGGCCCGCCAACGGCTTGTTGTCGAAGTCCGTATTTCAGTGCGGTCTTTACCGGTTTTATTGATGATCGGCAGCTCAACCGACCTTTTTTTTGTTGATGTCTTGTTCTCACAACCGCTTTTCATACAAAAATTACGGAAAAAGAGCCGTGGCCGGCATCCGGTTAATTATGCTCAAGACTTGATTAAAACACCTAAAAGGTGTAAAAGAAAGGTCAACCTCCATCCAGCGGTCACAACTTTAAACATTTATCGCTCGTAGGACAGCGTAGTTAGCTAGAAAATAAATTTATGTTGAAAACAGTTCTTATTGCTTTGCTCCCGTTACTTGTACTGTTTGGTTACGGCACGAACAAGATGATCACCGGTTCTGGTGAAAAGCCGCGTTCGGCCGACACCGGTACATTCGAAAAGATGATCGTTTCTAACGGAAGCGCCACGCTCGATCTGGATATGAACCGCATCGCTAAATCCGGTCGGGGAGCAAAAGCTCCGCAGACGAACTCGCTGCGTTTTGACGTTGAGAACGACACGTATTTTACCGTGATCGTATTCAATAACGAGCTTCGCGGACCGCTGCCCAGCAGCATGCCGATCATTCCTAAGTCTGCGGCCGCCCTGCCCGGCACGCTCAACAGATCGTACAGCCAGCTTGTTGTCGAAAATACGTTTCCCGGCAGCCCCTACGAGTACGTCATTCGCGATGCCAAGTCCGGCTACGTTTTCTTTAACATCGAGGGTCACGAATACGACTACGACGCGAACCAGCACCTGCTGAGCATCCGCGGCGGACGCGTGCTGCTTTCGAACGAATACGCTAAGGAACTCGGCCGTCCGGCCGACACTGGCACTGTAGTTGGTGAGATCAACATCTCGGCCACAATGCGTGCGATCGAGGTTGCTCAGGTCGTCAACGGCGAGGTCGCAAATGAAGTTTTGCCGGCTGACCCGCTCAACGGAACGACCCCGGGACCGGACGTCATCGTCGGCGACCTTAACGGACTGGCACAGTTCGGATCGGCTTCAGGCACGCAGGTCGGCCTTGCGGTCGGTACCGATTCGTGCAACGCCGGAACGGTTGACCTTCACTGGTTTCAACTGCCCGACAACGATCACCCTGTCATTCCGCAGAATCTGTACCGCATGAGCGGCGGAGCCAGCAATGACGAGCGGTTTGAACAGATCGGCCAATCGCAGATGAAACACGCCTTTACGGCCCTGACCCAGAACCTCTGCGGATTTGGCTGCAACGGCGTCGGCGGTGCCAACCTCGGTTCGGGATGTTCCGACCCGTACTCGGCCAGCCTCAACTCCGGCCCGAGCCTTGGTTCGCGAGCATGGGTCAATCCTTTTACCGGATTCTTCCCGCGTGGCGATTCGGCAACCCCGCCGAACAACCATTCCGGACATACGCACACGGGACCGTCGCACCGCATCCTAACTGAGATCAATGACCTCAGTACCGCACTGAACCCGGGAGCCAAGTATTTTGCCGAGGCCCAGTACATCACCAAGCACGAGTACGATTGGTGCCAAGCCAACCCGACGCAGTGCAATATGTACAACAACGTCTCGTACCGGCAGTATTCGGTAAATGGAACGGCCAGCCCGTTCAGTTTCTCACCCGTCACAACCACTCAGCGTTCAAAGCGTGCGATCACTGCATGGACCGGTGCAACGCTTGCCGAATTTAAGCCGGCACCCGGTGTTGACGGCGTCGGCGTGGTCGGATACAAGGTAACGAACCCGTCACCTGGCGTCTGGCACTATGAGTATGCCGTTTACAACGAGAACCTCGACCGTGCTATCCAGTCGTTCAGCATTCCGGTCGGCGGCGGCGTGACACTCACCAACGTCGGCTTTAAGTCCCCGCCGCAGCATCCTGGATGGAGCGCCGACGGCACCGTCGGCAGTGCCGGATTCTCAAGCACCCCTTGGCCGTCAACACAGGCAGGCGGATCGATCACCTGGGCGACCGAAACCTTTGCTCAGAATCAGAACGCCAACGCTATTCGCTGGGGTACACTGTACAACTTCCGTTTTGACTCCAACCGGCCGCCGACAAACGTCAATGCGACCATCGGATTCTTCAAGACGGGATCGCCGATCCAGGTCGCCGTTCAGGGACCGAGTGCACCGGCGGCAAACGTGACTATCTCAGGCCGCGTCGTCAATCAGAACGGCACCGGAGTTCGCAATGCCATCGTTACGCTTACTGACGTCGGCCCGAGCACACGCCGCTCGGTCATGACCAATCCGTTCGGTTACTACAGTTTTGATAATGTCCTGACGGGCTCGACCTACACCGTCTCGGTATTGTCCAAGACCTTTACCTTTACTTCGCAGAACATTACGCCGACAGGTGACCTTACCAACGTCGATTTCACGGCCCTGCCGTAACATCGTCAGTCGGTTCTGTAATTACAAAGGCGGCCTTCGGGCCGCCTTTTTTTGTTCCCGCCGGGCACTCGCCCCGCCCATACTCTTTGCCAAGGAAAAAAATCCGTAAATATCCATTTTTACAGTAGAAAAATGGCTTTGAATGGGTGTATGCTTAGAGGTTAGACGTTTTGGCCAACGGCAGCCGCTTTAGCGACGCGGAAATGGGATTTTCCGCAGGTGTTTTCACTCCGTTCGACACGATCTCTAAAATTTTAATTTGGCTCGGGTTTTATATCAAAAATGGCATTTAAGTCTTTATTTAGTTTGTTTTCCAGCGACCTTGCGATCGACCTGGGAACCGCAAATACACTCGTTTACGCAAAGGGCCGCGGCATCGTGGTCAGCGAACCGTCGATCGTCGCGATCAACAAGGTCACCAATCAGGTCGAGGCCGTCGGGCGTGACGCCAAGGAGATGCTCGGCCGCACTCCGGGCAACATCGTCGCTATCCGCCCGATGAAGGACGGCGTCATCGCCAACTTTGAGGTCACGGAAAAGATGCTCCAGCACTTTATCCGGAAGGCTCACAACGGCAAATCGTGGGTTCGCCCGCGTGTCGTCATCGGCATTCCGTCCGAGATCACACAGGTCGAGCGTCGTGCGGTCGAGGATTCGGCTTATCGTGCCAAGGCGTCGGAAGTTTACCTTGTCGAAGAGGCGATGGCAGCCGCGATCGGCGCCGGGCTGCCGATCACCGAACCGCACGGCAACATGGTCGTCGATATCGGCGGCGGAACGACCGACATCGCCGTCATTTCGCTGTCGGGCATCGTTTACTCGCGTGCCGTCCGCGTCGCGGGCAACGAGATGGACGAGTCGATCACGCAGTACATCAAACGCAAATATAACCTGCTTATCGGCGAGAGGACGGCCGAGGCGATCAAGATCGCTCTCGGTAGCGCATTCCCGCTCGAAGAGCCGCTCTCGATGGACGTCCGCGGACGCAACCTGATCGAGGGCATCCCCAAGACGATCACGATGACCGACGAAGAGATCCGCGAAGCTCTCTCCGATTCTGTCTCGACCATCATCAATGCCGTCCGCGTCGCCCTCGAGCGCACGCCGCCCGAGCTCTCGGCTGACATCGTCGAACGCGGCATCGTCCTGACCGGCGGCGGCGCATTGCTCAAGAATCTCGACAAACGCCTGATGATCGAGACCGGTTTGCCGGTGGTCATCGCCGACGACCCGCTCTCCTCGGTCGTTCTGGGCACGGGCAAGATGCTTTCGGACTTCGAATTGCTGAAACGCGTCAAATGGGATAACTCGTTAATGACCGGCAGCTAAACTGTCTGTTAATTGTTAACGATGGGGGATGAATTTGTCGCGTTGATATTTTTCATCCCTCATCGCCTTTCTAATTGTCCCTGATCCGAAATGGTTGAGCGCAGTCAAAAAGAAGTATGGCGATTGACACCCTGGTTGATGATCGCACTTTTGCTCCTTAATTTTATTCTAATGGCGTTTGACGCCCGTGAGATAACGACGGGACAGCGCGTTGTCCGCACATGGACACAAACGGCGGCGGATTTTGTCCAGTCGCCGGTCACCACGATCAGTTCGTCGATCTCAAATTACTTTATTTCGATCTCGTCGCTCAGATCGGCGCAGTCCGAAAACGACGTGCTCAAACAGCGTGTCCAGGAACTCGAGGTCGAGGTCAAGCAGAAATCTGACCTATCGGCCGAGAACGAGCGGCTGCGATCGCTGCTTCAGCTCAAGGAGACGAGCAAGTACAAGGTTTTGACGGCCCGCATCATCGGGCGCGACCCGTCCGTTTGGTTCGACTCGTCGATCATCAATCGCGGCAGCCTGGACGGCGTAACGCTGAATATGGCGGTCGTGACCAATGGCGGCCTCGTCGGGCGCGTGACCGCGGTCGGTCCGCTGACCTCGCAGGTCGATCTGATCACTTACAACAAAACGGGCGTCGGCGGCATAATCGGCGAGGTCGGCACGTCAAACGCCCTCGGCGTCGTCACCGGCACCAGCAAAAAAGACCTGCTTGAGATGAACTATGTTCCGGGCAGCGTCGATGTGCAGGTCGGGCAGCCCGTTTTTACCACGGGGCAGGACGGCATCTTCCCGCCCGGGCTCAAGATCGGCGAAATTGTCAGCGTTGTGACCGGTTCGGCGACCACGCCGCATCAGATACAGATCCAGCCGGCCGCAAAACTCAACTCGATGCAGGAAGTCGGTGTTTTGCTTTACGAAGCACCGCAGAAAACGGAATATGAGCAGAAATTGCCCAATGCCGTAAAGAAGAAATAGGACCGATCGATAGATGGAAGGCGTAAAACTCACGATAGCCCTGATCATAGCCGTTTTGCTGCAGTGGACGCTGCGCAACGTGGCGGAGCCGATGGCGTTCGTCAATTTTCCGCTGATCATTGTCGTGTACGCCGCCCTTCAGCGAAATTCCATCCGCGCGATACTTTTCGGCACGATCTCCGGCATTACGGTCGACGCCCTCAGCGGAGGCCTGCTCGGCGCCAACGGTTTCTCGCAGACGATCGTCGCGTTTGCCGTTTCCGAGATCGCCCGGCGGGTCTATCTGGACAACCTTATTTTGCGGATACCCGTCATAGCCGGTGCGTGTTTATTGAATTCGGTGATCTACTATTGGCTGCACCGGCTGTTTGGCCAGGCACCGTCAGGCGACCCGATAGTGACCGGCGCTTACACCTTTATCGGCACGACCATCGCGGGTACGGTGATCTATCTTTTGCTTGAGGCGATGTCCGGCGAAAAGATCCGGCGGCGGCGGACCGACGTGTTCAAGCCGAGGCGTCAGACGCGGCGGCGCAACCCGATACGTTTGAACAAATAACACACACAGTTTCGAGGCTGTACGATGAAACTCAACGACCACGTTCAAAATCTGGGTGCCAGGGTCTTTACGATCCAGGTGTTGGCGTTCGTCCTTTTGACGCTGCTCGGCTCGCGGCTCTACTACCTGCAGATCGTCAAGGGCGACTATTACAGCGAACGTGCCGAAAATCAACGCATTCGCCTGATCCCGATCCCGGCACCGCGCGGAGCGATCTTTGACCGCAACGGCAAGCTTTTGGTCGATTCGCGGCCGACCTACAACGTCGTTCTCTCGAACGAACCGCTCAAGAATATCAACGTCAATGACCGCGTCGACGACTACTCGCGGGGCCTCGGGCTCGAACGGCAGTTCGTGGTCGAACGGCTGAATCTGATCAAAAAGCAGAACGAGTTTGAGGCGATGGTCCTGAAGGAGAACGTCGGGATACAGGACATCACCTGGGTCGAATCGCACTCGCTCGAGTTTCCCGAACTGCGCGTCGAGCTCCAGCCGCAGCGTCACTATCCGCTCGGCACGTCGCTGGCCCACGTTCTCGGTTACGTCGGCGAGATCAGCCCCAAACAGCTTGAGGATCCGGCGATGCAGGAAAAGGGCTTCCGGCCCGGCGACATTATCGGCAAGGGCGGCCTCGAACAGTACTATGACGAGTTTTTGCGCGGACGGCCCGGTTACCGAAAGGTGGTCGTTGACAGCCGCGGCCGCGTGCAGGCCGAGGTCGAAAAGGTCGACCCGCAGTCCGGTCAGGACCTCGTGACGACGATCGATTACGACCTTCAGCTCGCGGCGGAAAATGAGCTGGCCAATTCATCGACCAAACGCGGGACGATCATCGCGATGGACCCGAACACGGGCGGTATTTTGGCGATGGCCTCGGCGCCGTCGTTTGACCCGAACATTTTTGTACAGGGCAGTTCGACCCCCGAGGGCCGGCGGCAGATCGCCGCCTATTGGCAGGACGAAAAACGCCCGCTCTACAACCGCGCTATTCAGGGACGCTATCCGCCGGGTTCGACCTGGAAGATACCTGAGTCGATGGGAGCCCTGATCCAGGGCGTCATCACCCCGACCCACTCAAATATGGCGTGCGGCGGCGGCATCACGATCGGTTCAAAATTCACCCGCTGCATGGGCAGCCACGGCTCACCGCCGCTCAGTTACGCGATCACCAAATCGTGCGACGGTTATTATTACCGGCTCGGGCTCAAAATGGGTGTCGACGGGCTCATCAATATGATCGAGACCTTCGGCTACGACAAACGTTCGGGCATCGACCTGCCCAACGAAAAGGTCCCGCAGACCCCGAAGACCTGGATGCCGTACATCCTCAAACACGAGGGCAAATGGAGCGATATTCGCACCGTTTACGCCTCGATCGGGCAGGACACGGTCGTTGTCACGCCGATCTCGATGCTGCGTGCCGTCGCGAGCATCGGTATGCACGGCAAGATGTACACGCCGCATTTCCTGCAGGAATTCAGGGCCATCGGGCCCGTCGGCGAGGAGGGCGATTCGACCTATATGCCCGCCCGGCCGAATTTCGGTTTTCAGCACCCCGAGCCGAAGATCATTCCCATGACTGACGACCAGTACGACGTGATGGTCAAAGGTATGTGGGGCGTGGTCAACGGCGGCGGTACCGCCGGAGCGATCCGCATCGCCGGATTTGATATCGCCGGCAAGACCGGCACCGCACAAGTCGCCGAACTCGGAAAGGACAGCGGCAAAAACAAGGACCACGCGTGGTTCGTCAGCTTTGCACCGGCGTTCAAGCCCGAGATCGCGGTCATCGCCCTGATCGAAAACTCAGGCTTCGGCGGCGCCAATGCCGCCCCGGCCGCACGAGCCATTTATAGTGCTTATATCGCCAAAAAGGGCCTTCCGAAGACTGACGGCCAGGAGGTCGCCTCGCGCTAGTTTATGGTAGCGATCCTCGAAAAGCGTGACCTCCGCGACCTTGACTGGCAGACAGCCGTGCTGGCGATAATGATCGCCGCGTTCGGCGTTTGGCAGATACATAACGCCGCGCCCGACCAAAACTTTTGGACGAAGCAGATCTACGGTATCGGGATCGCGTTGGTCGCTTTTGTGGTCGTCGCGTTCACCGACTATCGCCGGCTGATCGATTCGGCACCGGTCTTTTACGTGATCGGGCTGATATTGCTGTTCCTGGTATTGACGCCGCTCGGTGTTACGGTCAACGGGCAAAAGGCCTGGGTCCGACTGCCGCTCGTCGGCCAGTTTCAGCCGTCCGAATTCGTCAAGATCCCGACCGTGCTGATGCTTGCCAAATATTACGGCTCGCGCAAATCGGCGGCCCTGTCGTTCAAGGAGATGATGATCGGCGGAGCGATCTTTGCGGGCCCCGTCGGGCTGATCCTGCTCGAACCCGACGCCGGCCAGGCGATCACCTATTTTCCGATCCTCGCGGCGATGTTCTTTTTATCGGGCATCAAGGTCAGATACGTTGTGCTGGCGATCGTCGCGGCGGCGATTTTCATCCCTGGCGCGTGGATGGTCGGCGTCAAGACCGGCAAGATCAAGACCTATCAGCAAGAGCGCATCAACGCGATCCTCGACCCCGACAGTGTCGATCCCCGCGGTTACGGCTATCACACGATCCAGTCGACCATCACGGTCGGCAAGGGCGGCCTTTCGGGCATCAAGGGCGAGACCGACGTTTCGCAGAGCGTACTTAAATTTTTGCCCGAGCCGCACTCGGACTCTATTTTCGCCGTAACGGCCGAAAATACAGGTTTTATCGGCTGCGTTTCGCTATTGCTGGCGTACGCACTTTTGCTGTCGAGAATGATCGCGGGTGCCCGACAGGCTTCCGACCGGGCGGGAATGCTTGTTATAATGTCGATCGTTTGCGGAATGGCGTTTCAGATATTTATGAACGTCGGGATGGCACTCGGCGCTCTGCCCGTGATCGGTGTTCCGCTGCCGCTGATGAGTGCGGGGCTGTCGGCGATCCTTTCGACATTTGTCGCGATCGGTTTCGTCGTTAGCGTTAAGTTGCGTCGATTCGTCAATTAGGAGAAGTAGTTTTATGGCGAGAGAATTGAGAAAAATGGGTACGACCGAGGTAGCCGCGACCGGTGCCAAACGGAGCGGGCTGGCGACAATGGGCCTGTTCTTTACGGCCGTAATCCTGGCGCTGTCCGCCGGTGCTCTGACAGGCGTTCTGGCGTCGTATTACCTTAACAATTCGCGTTACTCGGTCGAGGTGTCGGCTCTGGCCACCTATCGCCCGCCGCAGGTGACCACGATCTACGCGGACGACGGCGAGACGGTCCTGGCCGAGTTTGCCATCGAAAAGCGCATCCCGATCAAGATCCAGGACGTGCCGGACAAGGTGACCGACGCGCTGCTCGCGATCGAAGATTACCGCTTTCGCGATCACATCGGCATCGACCCGTACCGCATTCTCGGCGCCGTCTTTAAGAACATAACCTCCGGCAAGACCGAGGGAGCCTCGACCATCACGCAGCAGTTGGCCAAGAACCTGTTTCTCTACAAGGATCAGACCTATACCCGAAAGGTCAACGAATGGGCCGTCGCCCTGCAGATCGAGCGGCTGTACACCAAGGACCAGATCCTTGAGATGTACATGAACTATGTCTTTCTCGGCGCAGGTGCATATGGTTTCGAGGCCGGTTCGCGGACCTATTTCGGCAAGGGCGTCAAGGACCTGAGCCTCGAGGAGGCCGCGTTGCTCGCCGCCATCCCGAAATCGCCCGAGTACTCGCCGACGCGCAACCGCGAAAAGGCCAAGATGCGCCGCGACATCGTGCTCGACCAGATGGCCAAGTATTTCCCCGACCGCTACTCGGCGGCCGATGTTGCCGCGGCCAAGGCCAAGGACATCAAGCTCGCCGATACGGCGTACTATCAGTCGCAGCCCAAATCGACCGCCTGGGATTACCCGGTCGAAGAGGTCCGCAAGTATCTCGAAGAAAAATACACGACCCGCGTCGCGCAAGGCGGCCTCAAGGTCTACACGACGATCAATGTCGAGGCGCAGAAGATAGCGACCCGCTCGATCCGCGAACGCCTCCGCGCCTACGACCGCGGCCGTCCGTGGCGCTCCGATTATCAAAACATCCTCCTCGACGAGAATGAACAGCCGATCACCGACGAAAAGGAGATCGAAAAGACGCTTGCGACCTTCAAGCACGCCGACTGGTACGGCGACGAGTACGAAGAGGGCGAGTACATCAAGGGCCTTGTGATGAAGGCCAATCCAGGCGCCGATGAGGTCGGTGTGCGGTTCGGCCGTTACAAGGCGGTTGTCCGTCCGGGCAATATGGGCCGCAGCGGCCGCCGGCCAAAGGACGAGCTGAAGCCCGGATTTTTGGCCGAATTCCTGGTCAAGAAGGTTGACCGCACCAATCAGGTGCTCGAGGTCGAGCTGCAGCAGGTGCCCGAGGTCCAGGCCGCACTGACCTGCATAAATTCGCACAATGGCGAGATCGTAGCGATGGTCGGCGGTTACGACTATCACACAAACCGCTTCAACAACGCGACCCAGGGACTGCGGCAGACAGGTTCGGCATACAAGCCCTTCATCTACACCGCCGCGGTCGAGGACGGTATGACGCCGGATATGGTCGTCAGCGGGGCTCCGATCAAGCGCGGCGGCTGGACACCTCACAACTACGACGGCAGTCTCAGCCACGGCAACGTACCGATGAAGATCGCTCTTGCCAAATCGTACAATATCGCCGCCGTTCACCTGCTCGAACAGGTCGGCATCCAGGCCGGTGCCCAGATGGTCCGCCGGTTCGGCATCAGCAACCCGATGGCCCCGAGCTTGCCGTCGGCACTCGGCGCCAGCGAGGCGTCGCTGCTCGAGATGACGGCGGCTTATTCGGCCTTTCCTAATAAGGGCGTGCGAATGACGCCGCACCTTATCCGCAAGGTTTACAGCCGCGACGGCAGCCTGCTCGAACAGTACGAGAATCAGAGCACCAAGGTCACCAGCGAATACGTCGCCCTGACGATGGTCCAGATGATGCGCGGCGTCACGTCCGGCGGCGGTACGGCGGCGGGCGCAAGTGCCGGCGGATTTCCGCTGGCCGGCAAGACCGGTACCGTTAACGACCACACCGACGTTTGGTTCATCGGCTATACGCCGACGTATGTCACGGGTGTCTGGATGGGAAATCCGCTGCGAAAAGAATCGCTCGGTGCGGGCATGACCGGCGGACACGGCGCCGTGCCGTACTTCAACGCGTTCATGATCCCGTTCATGAAGAACAAGCCGCGCGACTCGTTCCCGGGTGTGCCGCCGATGCCTAACGACATCAAGGCCCTCGCCGAACGCAACAAGCGCGAAGAGCTCGAGAAGCTGGAGGACGCCGATCTCGCCGGTAAAAAGACCGGTATAGTCTTTACGCCCGGCGTCAAGGTGCCCGACGAGCCCGGAATGATGCCGCCCGACAAGGTCGGCGGTGATAAGCCGGGTGACGACACCAAGACTGACAAGCCCGCCGTCGTCGATCAGCCGCCGGTCCAGCGTCGGCCGCCCGTTCAGCCGCCCGCCGTCAAACCCGATCCGCCGTCGGACAAACCCGAGGGCACCCGGCGAAAGGGTAAAAAAGGCGACGGTTAACGCCGGGCCGTTAAAATTAAAAGGGAGCTTTTTAGGCTCCCTTTTTTTCATTCAACTTATTATTTCAAAAATTCGCCGAGGTAATACGGCAGCATCTTTCGCCACCACGGCCAGTCATGCGCGACGTCATAGCCCCACAGTTCGAGGCGGTGCGGTATTCCCTTCGAATGCAGCAGACGCGAGAGGTCGCGGCTGCGGTCCGGGGCCTCGTAGTTGCCCTGGCCCGTGACGATGACGATCGAATCGGCCTTTCGCATACGCGGCAGGTGATAGTCGTCGTTGAGATTCTTGAGGTACATCATCGGGTTGTTAAAGTACACGTTGTCGTCGTAGTGATGCTCAAGATAATTGTAGATGTCATAGCTGCCGCTCATCGCGATCGTCCCGCGAAACGCGTCTGAGTGCTTAAAGTACGTGTTGGCGGCGAGCAGTGCCCCGAGGCTTGCGCCGGTCGTCAGCGGGCGGGCGTCCTGGCCGCATTCGTTGCGGATCAGCGGCAGCACCTCGTCGGTTATGTACTTGTCGTACCGCGAGAGCATCTCGACCTTCCACGCCGGGTGCGATTCCTTGTTGAGCAGGCTGTATTTGTTGACCGAGTTGATCGAATACGCCCGTATCAGCCCGGCCTCGATAAAGTCCTTGATCGCGTCGATCAGATGAAAACGCTCATATTCCAGATAGTCGGCCGCGGCCGTCGGAAACATCAGCAGCGGATAGCCCGCGTGCCCGTAGGCAACGAGCGGCATATCCATATTCAGATTGTGGCTGTACCACGAGGTAATATCACGTCGCATAATTACATTCAGCCCGGAAGGGCCCGAATATGTGAGGTTAAAAGAAAACGGCGAGTTCCGCAAGTTTTCGCATCGATGAGCCCCGTGGGTCGGGCGGCCGTCAACCGGCAGCGGCATTGGCCGTGACGCCAAAGACATCGCGAAAATTTGCCTCGATCCGGTCCTCGACCTCGGCCATATCGACCTCGCGGCCGAGCAGTTTGTCCATCGACGTCACCGGTTCGCCCTCACAGGCGATGATCCAGTTGTAATAGCTCAGGTCGGTATTTACGTTGAGGGCAAACCCATGCGTCGTCACCCAGCGTTTGATATGGACGCCGATCGCCGCGACCTTGCCGTCCGCGGTATGCACGCCCGTCAGCCCCTCGATGCGAAATGCCTCGATGTCAAAATCGGCCATTGTCCGGATCAGCACTTCCTCGATATCGCGGACGTACTTGTGCACGTCCTCGCGGTCCGGCGAGAGGCTGACGATCGGGTAACCCACCAGTTGGCCGAGCCCGTGATACGTCACCTTGCCGCCGCGGTTTATCTCAAACACCTCGACGCCCAGCGACCTTAGCACCTCGGCGGTGGCGAGCACGCCGCCGTCCTTTGACCGCCGCCCGAGCGTAAAGGTGTGCGGGTGTTCGAGCAGCAGCAGATAGTCGGTCCGCCGCTCGGCGATGACCTCGGCCTCAAGCTCTTTTTGCAGCTCGAGCGATTTGGCGTAGCCAACCCGGCCGAGCCTTCTGACCTCTAAATACCGCTGATGCATTGCATCTATGATAAAATTTTCGGGAACTTTTGAACAGGAAGAACAGATTATGAGGCATCTCAGAACGGCCGTGTTGGCGATATTAACCCTTGCGATCTTTGCCACGGCGGCCAATGCCCAGAAAAAGCCGGTCAAAAAGCCGGTGCCCAAAAAACCGACCACCGCCAAGGTGACCGTGCCGCCGCTCGACGTCCGGGCCGCCCGCGAAAAGGTCGATGTCCAGCTCGCCAACGTGACGCGGTTTATTGACGTCCTCGGCCCCATCGCCCAGGGCATCGAGGACCTCGACGCCTCATCCAAGGCCAAACGCCTGCCAAAAGCGACGCTCGATCAAAACGAGGCCAATAAGCAAAAGGTCATTGCCGCCATACGCAACCTCCGCGACGCTCTCGCGACGCTCGAGTCTGAGTTTCGTACGAAGCCCGTGCTCGCCAAATATCTGCCGAGCATCCAAGGCATCACCGATCTCGGTTCGCGATCCGAGGATTCGGCCATCGCCGGGCGCTTCGTCGCCGCCAAAGACCCGCTCCGCGACGCCGCCC
>CALDGX010000136.1 GCA_937941715.1 uncultured Chloracidobacterium sp.
CCTTTGGGGCGAACATGACAAACACGATTATCCGATGCCTTTATGAAATCGTCGAACTCATTGGCCAGAATCTTGGCTCTTGTGTCCTCCCAGAATTTTCGGGCAATTTCGAGGTCGCTCACAGGCATGGCCCAAAACATCACCTTTTTCAATCGTAACTTGCCATTCCGGTCCTTTTGAAACACGACGAAGAAGAATCGCTTTGTTAACGTCTCAAGCCAGTAAGAATTTTCCCAACATTCATTTACTATTTCCGTATATTGGATCTGTTTGAAGGACATACTCTCCTTCAAATTGCCGTTACGCTCAAGCCTGATTGTTTTCAACTCAACGTTCGCCTTTTCAAATTCAGCAATATATTTACTATTGACTCCAAGAATCGCCTTAGCTATCAAATAGAATTTGCTTTTCGCATTGGTAGACGGGATAGAGAGTTCGCTCATTATTTCAAGATCCGACTTACCATAAAATTTCCTAAACCGCTCTGCAATTAACTCCTCGAATGTCTGTCCGTCCTGATAGTCACTTTCACTTTTCACCGCAAGCTCCGACTGATTTTTGAGACTGTCGTCGATAATGAAATTCAGGTATTTGGACTTTAGTGAATATGCTCGTTGTTTAGCGGGTTCAATTGAATACGGTTGTGATCGATAGGATGACGCTGCTGTTGCCCCTTTCGTGCATGCTCCCAAATAAAGCGTGTCACCTTCTGACAATTCGTGAGCCAACCCAGCTCGAATCTTCCCGACTATCTTTTGCCAATCGTCTTTGATGATCTTCAAATCCTCTTCGGGAAAGTTCCAAAGTCGACATATTTTGAAAATAAGATCGATTTCGATCTTCGTCACATCGTGAAGATAGAACATCAGTAAGAGGAGCCTATTCTTGAGCCAAAAGCCACTGGTTTCAAATGTCTGCTTAGGTTCATTCGCGAAATCAATGATATTTAGGACTAGTCTCTCTTTAGAAACTAGCTTTCCGTTGATTATCTTAAGGGGGGACGTTTTTAGCTCGACCCCAGCTTGATAAAAATCAGCTCTGGCATCCGAATTCGGATAATATTGGAAGTACTTTTCTTCCAGTAATTGTCCTAATTTTCCCTTTCCAGAATAAGTCTGTTCGATATCTGAACCGAGTAAGTCACGCAAGGTCTTGTTTTCCAGGCGTTTCGCATATGCTTCAATTGATAGTGGGTTAGCCTCGTCGTACGGCGTCATACTGAACTTCTTGTGGTTCCTTGATTTCAATTCTTCGGGCCAAGACAGCCCCAATGTTCTGTACTATTCCAACAACCAACGCATTTCCCATGAAGAATGCGCGCTTGATATCGGAAACTCCTTCGGTGTGATTGTCAGGAAACATATTTAAACGCTCGAGTTCGATCGGCGTCAACCGTCTCAGTCTGCCATCCGGACATGTGATCACATGTTTGAATCTCGACGGCGTCGGGCCACCCTCGCCCGTGATAATAGTGCGTGACGGTGTATTTAGATCGTCGGGAAATGTCATTGGTCCCTCGTTATACGAATACTCAAATCCCGTCGCCTTATTCCGACGAACTTCATTTTTAGATCCCTTCAGGTATTTCCAGCGTTCGATGTTCTCAGAAACGTAGTATTCTGCCGGAACCTCATCTTGAGGCTGAAGAATGTCGCCAAGATTTACCTGTTCTCCGCTGTATGTCGGTTGTGTATCAACTGTTGAAACTGTTCGTTCAAACACAAGTCCAGCATTCTCAAATGGTGAGGTACTTGGTTTGCGTTTCAAAAACTCCTGATCGTTTGCTATTGAATTTCTGGCAGATTTGCTCAGATTGAACTCTTCGGAAATCTCTTCGACCGTTCCCGGTATCGGAAACGTGTCCGAACGTTCAGCTTCACGAAACTTAACTGGAAATGCCTCGGCAAAGATGCCGTGCTCGCGTATCCAATCAAAGGGTTTATTTATCTTAAGTAGTTCGGCGTAGACTGAGGATGATTTATGGTATGCCGTAATGAAAATTCTTCGTCGCCGCTGGGGCATACCATAATGAGCGGCGTTAATAACACGCCACTCCACCGCGTACCCGAGATCCGAGAGACTGGCTAACATAATCGCAAAATCTCGACCTCTTTGTGCAACAGGTGACTTGAGTAAACGATCAACATTTTCAAGAAGCAAATATTGAGGGAGTTTATTCTCAACAATGCGGTATATCTCCCACCAAAGAACGCCTTTCTTGCCAACAAGTCCTTCTGCTTTGTTAAGGGTTCGGGCAACGGAATAATCTTGACATGGAAATCCACCGACAAGCAGATCGTGCGGCGGAATGTCAGAAGTGGGCACTTTTGAAATATCTGTGTTAGAGTGGTCGACCGGACCGAAGTTCTTTACATATATATCTGAAGCATGCTGGACTTTGGTTGAAGGCTCATATTGATTGCTCCAAACGATCTTAAAACGGTCCGAAGCACCTTCTAGACCGAGGCGGAACCCTCCGACGCCGGCAAATAGTTCAACTACCTTAATTTCATCGGACATAAGTTACTTCTTCGAACCGAACATCTTTTCGATCTCGGCAATGAACGGGACAAATGGAATGTCGAGGGCATCGCAAAATGCGTGAAGCTCGACTATGTCGATGCGGCGTTCGCCACGTTCGCTTTTGCTCACAAACGACTGGCTCTGGCCCATCCGGTCGGCGAGTTCTGTTTGCGAGAGATCCAATTTTTCACGTGCATTGCGGAGTCTTTCGATCAGGGTTAAATAGCCCTTCGAGTAGATGGTCTTTTCCATTTATCGAGTCCTGTTGAGTGAAGCGTAATATTCCAATTCGGCTTAAGCCAAAATCGCGTAAAAGTGGTCGTGAAAGTCGATCGAGGTGTTAGCCGTGGTAAGAAAGGATCGTGTTCAAGGTGTTCTTCAGGTCACGTTCAAGTTCACATTCCCAAACGATGATGACGGTCCAGCCCTGAGACTCAAGTGCTTGTCGTTTGTTCTCGTCGCGGCCTACATTTCGGGCGAATTTGGCTTGCCAAAATTCACTATTGGTCTTTGGCAGATGAGGCGTGCATTTGGGGCATCGGTGCCAGAAGCAGCCGTGGACGAAGATCGCGAGTTTCTTGCCGATGAAGGCGATGTCCGGG
>CALDGX010000137.1 GCA_937941715.1 uncultured Chloracidobacterium sp.
CAAGTATGGAGTCGATGCAGCCCGCCGACGAGATCTCGGAAACGATCAACTGATCTTCGGTTCGAGATCGGTATCATAGCAACATTGAACTCACGGCATTTAACCCCGATCATCGTTTCAAATTAATTTCACCGTTTCAATGAATTTGAAACAACTTAAGTCCTTTATTCAGGAACTTTAACCCCCGATTTTGTTTCAAATTGTAAACGTGCTCCCGATGCGGCGCTCCGGATCTGGTCAAAAACGCGGTAAAGCCCCTGTTTAGAGCAGTTACAGCGTCCTGGGTGTTTCAAATTACCTTTCAGGCATTATCGTTCGATCCGGGCTGTCCTGAGTGTCCTGCGTGTCCTGACTGTCCGGACACTCTCGACTCGACAGACTCTCTCGACTCGCTGGACTCGCCCGGCTCACCAGACTCTTTCGACTCACCATCGTGTTTCATGAATTTTCAAAGATCTGTTATATTGATCTTACCATATATTGCAGAGATGCGGTAACGTTGCAGATATGCAACGGTCGAATCGCGATCGGGTGCGACCGAAAAAATTCCTTGCACGGCTGTCGGCAATGGTGGTACGCTTGCGCCGAAACCGGACCCGGCGGTGACGGAGGACTTGCGTGCACAAAAAAAGACTCAGAGTTTTTTCGGCTCTCCTATGTGTGATCACGGTGACGACCGTCTTTGGCCAAATCGACTATGGCGAGCTTGCACGGCAGGCAAGCCTGAATGGAAAACACGATGAGGCCGTCGTGTTATATACGAGAGCAATCGAGGCTAAACCGTACGACGCTCTGTATTCGCTTCGGGCGAACGAATACCAAGAACTTGGCAAACTTGACCTGGCACTTGCAGACCGGACCAAAGTAATTGAATTGAAACCATATTCGCTCGAAAAGGCCCTCGAGCAACGCGGAATGCTGTATGTGCACATGGGCAAATACGAACTTGCGGTGGCTGACTATAAGCAAGCCTTGTCGATCCGCCCGTCGCGTACGCGAATTTACAATTATCTTGCAGAAGCTCACCTTATAATGGGCAGGCCTGATCTCGCGTATCTCGATTTCAACCTCTTCCTTCTCAGCGAGAAAACCGACGACGGCTCTTTGGCGAACGCCATTCCTATCGCGTACCTTAGCTTGCGAAAATCCGGCAAGAGCGAGTTGGCAAAGAAATTCATCGCTGAGGAAGTGCCGAAGTTTGAACTGACGGGGTACGATGCCAAATTGGCCCGATTCCTAAAAGGCGATATGACCGCTGCGCAATTCTTATCCGACACGAACAGCGCCGTCGGGGCGCATTTTTACATTGGCGAGATGATGCTGCTCAATGGCGACACCGCAGGTGCGGCCGAGCATTTCAAATTTGTGCGTGATAATGGCGCAAAATTCACCTTTGACTATGACCTCGCCTTAGTCGAACTCAGCCGCATGCCCGCGACCCAATCGGTAGCCCGCCGAAATGCAGAGGTCCTGGCTTCAAACGGCTGGAATCTAAGTTCGAAAGATGATTCGGACGGCGCCATAGCCAGTTTCTCAAGGGCGATCGAAATAGACCCGACCTATGCCCACGCATACACCGGACGCGGCACCGTCTACTTTAAATTATCGAAATATGACCTGGCGTTGGCTGACTATGATAGGTCACTGAAAATCGATCCCAACGACACGATGACGCTTACTAACCGTAGTTCGATATATCTTGCGATGGGGGCCAACGGCAAAGCTCTTATCGATGCAGACCGGGCGGTGAGCTTAGAACCAAATAAGTCGGGCAATTATGAATTTCGGGGGCATGTGTTTTTGCGGCAAGGCAAATTTGACCTTTCTATCGCCGATTATGCTAAAGCGGCCAGCCTCGACCCAACCGATCCGTGGCCGGTTCGAGAACGCGCATTCGCCGAATTTGTCGCCGGGCAATTTGAAAGAGCATATAAGGACGCGTCAGCCGCACTAGCCATGGACATTGCCGAACACTATGACGGCGGTAACGGCGCGATCGTGATCGGCTATCTAGCTCTCGCGAGGCAGGGCAAACGGACGGCGGCCGACGCACTTCTGAAAGACAATGTCACCACGCTCAAGGCGAACCAATGGTCCTCAGGGATCATTAACTACATTAACGGCGATGCGACCGAGGAAGAGCTGTTCGCCCTTCCGGATGCTAATCACGCACAAACAAAATACCGGACCTATGTTGCCGAGGTGCTGCTCGCAAAAGGACACGTCTCCGCAGCCAGACGGCATCTCGCTTGGGTCTCCAAAAGCGGTTTTCCGAATTGTGATGAGTACATCCTCGCCATGAAAGAGCTTGCCCGCCTTGGGCCAGGCAAGTGATATCCGGACATGACCGGAAAGATTCTTCACGGATAATAAACGGACAACGGACGGCTGAGGCGGATACAGCAGTCGCCAATTACATCGAATAGCGACCGAACTATTTCTCGTTCCGGTCGCGGTCGAGTGTGATGGCGAGGCGGTAGATGGCGGGTT
>CALDGX010000138.1 GCA_937941715.1 uncultured Chloracidobacterium sp.
ATGGTCAGGCCGGTTTTCGATGACGAAGCTTATAAGCAAAGTGTCATCAGATCGATCCCGCTGCAGCGTATCGCGACGACTGATGACATCGCTCTGTCGATCTGTTTTCTGCTCTCGGATTGGTCGAGACATATTACGGGCGAGATCCTGAATGTTAACGGCGGGTCGGTGTTGTGCGGATAGTTTTCTCTTCGCGGGTTGACAACCTCCGAATGGATGTTTTAGCTTGAAAAGGTCGAAGGGAAACCGTCGGCGGTATTGAAAATCTGAAAACGTGGCGATTTAAGGCAACTTGCTCCACGATAAAAACTGCTAAAGACTAACGTCGAAAATATACTTTTTTGACGCCGTAATACGAAAGACTTTTTACCGAAAGCTCTCGTGCAATTTAGCACGAGGGCTTTTTTCGTTTTTCGCGAAAGTTGCCAGTAAGAACTAAATAAACAGGAGATAAACATGTCAGATAACACATTTGGTTTCAACACATTGGCACTTCACGGCGGTCAGGAGATCGACCCTGCGACAAATTCGCGGGCGGTGCCCATTTACCAGACGACGTCGTACGCGTTCAACGATGCGGACCACGCGGCGAGGCTTTTTGCCCTTAAGGAATTCGGCAATATCTATACGCGGCTGATGAACCCGACAACGGAC
The DNA here is from genome assembly GCA_937941715.1 of uncultured Chloracidobacterium sp. GTDB lineage: Bacteria > Acidobacteriota > Blastocatellia > Pyrinomonadales > Pyrinomonadaceae > OLB17. The sequence continues at coordinate 655 of CALDGX010000138.1, forward strand.
GTTTTCGAGAAGCGCATCGCGGCTCTCGAGGGCGGAGCCGCCGCACTCGCAACCGCAAGCGGCCAGGCGGCAGAGACGCTCGCGATATTGACGCTCGCGGGTGCGGGTGACGAGATCGTTTCGACGACCTCGCTTTATGGCGGAACGTACAATCTCTTTCACCACACTCTGCCGCGGCTCGGCATCAAGTTCCATTTCATCGACGGGGCCGACTATGACGGCATCGAGGCTGCGATCAACTACCGCACCAAGGCGATCTACACCGAAACGGTCGGCAACCCGAAACTCGACGTCATCGACATCGAGCGCCTTGCCGACATCGCCCATCGAAACGGCCTGCCGCTGATCATCGACAACACGGTCCCATCGCCCGCGTTATGCAATCCGATCAAATGGGGAGCCGACATTGTCATCCATTCGGCGACAAAGTACATCGGCGGCCACGGTACGACGATCGGCGGTGTGCTCGTGGACGCGGGACGGTTCGATTGGGCGGCGAGCGGTCGGTTTGCCGATTTCAGCGAACCGGACCCGAGCTATCACGGTGTTTCGTACACCGAGGCGTTCGGGCCACTAGCGTTCATCATCAAGGCTCGTGTTCAGGGGCTGCGTGATACCGGAGCGGCGATATCGCCGTTCTCTTCGTGGCAGCTGATTCAGGGAACCGAAACCCTGCCGCTCCGTGTCGAACGCCATAGCGACAATGCATTGACCGTCGCCAAGCATCTCGAAAACCACCCGCTCGTCGAGTGGGTCAATTACCCTAAACTCGAGTCGAGCAAATACCGCGAACTTGCCGACAAGTACCTTGAGAAAGGTGCCAGCTCGATCGTGACGTTCGGGATCAAGGGTGGATTCGCGGCGGGCAAGCGGTTCATCAACTCCGTGCGGCTTTTCACGCTGCTCGCAAATATCGGCGACGCCAAATCATTGGTCATTCACCCCGCGTCAACCACGCACCAGCAATTGACGGCTGAGGAACAGGCGTCGACCGGAGTCACGCCCGACCTGATACGGCTTTCGGTCGGTATCGAGGATATAAGCGACATTCTTGCCGACCTCGACCGGGCTTTGCGTCTATCGGCGGAAACGGTCAGTAAGGCCGCTGCCTGATCGGAGGAAACGATGTTTGAAATTGACTTCACTTTCAATGAGCCGTTCGAGTTGGCTTCGGGCGAGGTGCTGGATGAGGTGCGGCTTCGCTGCACCATCTACGGCAGGCTGAATGAAGATAAGACCAACGCGATCCTTGTCTTTCACGCCCTGACCGGAAGCTCGCGCATCGGCGACTGGTGGAATGGAATGATCGGTGAGAACGAGGCACTTGATACTTCGGAGTACGCGTTCGTATGCGTGAATTACCTCGGGTCGTGTTACGGCTCGACGAGTGCCCGCTCGATAAAGCGACGTCGCCGCGGCGGCCTGCCGATAGTTACCGCCGGCGATATCGTTCGGGCCAACGCATTATTGCTCGATCGTCTCGGCATACCGGGGTTTCGGGCCGTCATCGGCGGCAGCGTCGGCGGAATGCTCGCGTTGCGATTTGCCGTTGACTTTCCGGATCTGTCGGGCGAGGTCATTTCGATCGCGGCCGCTCCGCTTTCGGCGATGGGGCTCGCACTGAATCACATTCAGCGGCACGCCATCGGCCGAAATGATATCGGACTGGCTCGAAAAATAGCCTTGCTTTCGTACAAATCGCCGCGGCGGTTCACCGAGCGATTCGGGCGCAATCCGAACCGGAATGGTGAGGATCCGTACGCAAGGGGCGATGATCGGTTCGATGTAGCCGGGTATCTCGATCATCACGGCGATGCTTTTCGCGAGAGGTTCGAGATCGAGAGCTATGAACTGATCACTAAGGCGATGGATCTCTTCGAAGTGACCGAAGAAGACATCGATCAGATAAGGGCGAAGGTTTCGCTGATCGGCATTTCGAGCGATTGGCTGTTCCCGGCGGCGGATGTCGCCGCGCTGTGCCGCCGCCTTGAGTACCGCGGCGTCGATGCCCGGTACTACGAGATCGAATCGGACGACGGACACGACGCCTTCCTCTCGGATATCGAGGCGACGTCCGGCGTGCTGCGAAAGATACTCGGCACCGCGGAGCCTCAAAGGCAGATAGTTAGAGAAACCGAAAGAACGCCGGCATTTGCCGGGATTTACTAGATCAATATGAGCAATAAAATTGTCGAACAAAAACTACCGTTTTGCCTTTTGAGCGGCAAGACGGCGATCGTTACCGGAGCTTCGCGCGGCATCGGCCGGGCGACCGCATTAAGATTTGCCGAAGCCGGGGCCAATGTTGTCGTGAACTATTTTCAGCACGAGGCGGAAGCACTCGCTGTCGTTCGCGATTGCCGTGCGTACGGCGTCAAGGCCATCGCTTTTCAGGCTGACGTCGCACGGCCGTTAGACGCCGAGCGGATGATCGACGCGGCAATTGGGGAATTTGGCGGGGTCGATATCGTCGTCGCCAACGCCGGTATTTGGGAAGGAGCCGCGGTGGAATCGATGTCCGAGGACCTTTGGGATCGCGTCATCGACGCCAACTTAAAGGGAACCTGGACGGTATGCAGATCAGCGATACCGCATTTTAAGTCGAACGGCGGCGGTTCGATCGTGATCGTTTCCTCAACGGCGGGACAACGCGGCGAAGCCGGATATTCGAACTACGCGGCGTCGAAAGGCGGCCAGATATCATTTACCAAAGCCCTGTCTAACGAACTTGCGCCTAAAATACGCGTCAACGCCGTTGCTCCCGGGTGGGTCGATACGGGCCTAAATGATCCGGTGTTCAACGATCCTCAGTTCGTCGAGCGGGTGGTCGACGCGATCCCATTAAAACGCGTCGCGACCGCGGACGACATTGCACTGTCGATCGTCTTTCTGGCATCGGATTGGTCGAGGCATATTACGGGCGAAGTCATCAATATCAATGGCGGAGCCGTGTTATGCGGATAAGGGCCGGATTTTGTGACCTGCCTCACATAAAAACTCTTCGCGGCGTGATATCGGTTTATGGTAACGATGACGTCCGATCCGGCGGATGAGGTGGTCGAATTATGAATATTAGTAAACTTGACGAGTTTCAAAACCATTTTGCCGCGGTGCCGGTAAATTCAAGCTACGTGGAAAATCTGATCGGCAATACGCCGCTGCTTGCACTTCATTTTCATTATTTCGGCAAACGGCGGACGATCTTCGCCAAGGCCGAGCACCTCAATTTGTCCGGCAGCATCAAGGACCGAATGGCCCTACACATCATCAGTACGGCGTATCGCGACGGCCAGATCAAAAAGGGCGATACGATCGTCGAGGCCACAAGCGGCAATACCGGCATCGCATTTGCCGCGATCGGTCACGCCTTTGGCAATCCGGTCCATATATTCATGCCGGACTGGATGAGCAAGGAACGTATCTCGCTGATAAAAAGCTACGGGGCCGACGTTACGCTCGTAAGCCGCGATCAGGGCGGATTTTTAGGTTCGATCGAACTTTGCGAAGAATTCAAACGTCGGCATGAACACGTATTTTTGCCGCACCAGTTTTCGAATGAAGCAAACCCTGAGGCCCATTACCTAACGACCGCGCCCGAGATCTGGGCGCAGCTTGAAATGGCGGGATTCGAACCCGACGCGTTTGTCGCCGGGGTCGGGACCGGCGGCACAATAATGGGCGTGGCACGATACTTTGGCGAAAAGAATAAGGATATCAAACTGTATCCGCTCGAACCGCTCGAATCGCCGACAATGTCCACCGGGCATAAGGTCGGAAGTCACCGGATACAGGGGATCTCGGATGAGTTTGTGCCGGCGATCTGCGAACTCGATCATCTCGACGAGGTCATCGGCGTGTCCGACGGCGATTCGATCCTGATGGCTCAGAAGCTGGCGGCAACGCTCGGGCTGGCGGTCGGCATATCGTCCGGTGCCAATTTTCTCGGGGCCCTGATCGCACAAGAAAAACTCGGTGCCGATGCCGTCGTGGCAACCGTCTTTTGCGACGACAACAAAAAATACCTCAGTACCGACCTGGTCCGGGACGAGCCGGTAAAGGACGGCTATCTGTCGCCCAACATCGAGCTCTTCGGATATCAGACGATCGGGCGGCTCGGACTGACGCATTCATCGACGTCGGCAATTTGACCTCATCGCCGAGATCCGGCGACGGCCGCGGGCATGCCGCCCGCGGCCATTTGCTGCCGTGAGCCGTTCATTTGAACAAAACGCTTTGCTAACCCGGCCGATTTACCTTAAATTTACTAATTAACTGTGAACCAAGCCCAACTTCCAACGGTGATGAAGTTCGGCGGTACGTCTGTCGGTGACGTGGCCGCTTTCGAACGCGTTTTTCAGATCGTCTCGACCCAATCGGCAAAACAGCCGGTCGTCGTCGTTTCGGCCATGACCAAGGTCACCGACGCTCTGCTCGCCGCCTTTGAGATCGCAAAAAAGGGTGATTTCGCCGAGGCATTTCTCTCGCTCGAACCCCATTTCGAACGTCACTCGGCCGTGTCAAGGCACTTCATTACCGACGGAAGGCCAAACGCCTTTGGCGGTGAGCTTGACCTTGCCCGCGGCGAACTTTCTGACCTGCTGATGCGGGTCTCGCGGCGAAGCCTGCCGCTGTCGATGCTCAAGGATGCGATCGTTTCGTACGGCGAACAGCTTTCGTCGCGGCTGCTTGCCGAGGTCTTAAAGGCAAAGGGCGTCAAGGCGCGACAGGTCGATGCGCGGCGGCTGATCGTGACCGATGACGAATACGGTGCGGCGCAGCCGATATGGGACGAAACCGAAAAGCTGATACAACTCGAACTCGGCCCGATCATCGCTGACGCTGAAGTTCCCATAATGGGCGGCTTCATCGCCGCAAATCGCGGGGGCGAAACAACGACGCTCGGCCGCGGCGGCTCAGATTATTCGGCCGCGATGGTCGCCGCCGCCCTGCGCGCCGGCGAACTGCAGATCTGGACCGATGTGACAGGCGTCATGACCTGCGACCCGCGCATCTGCGCCGAGGCCCGCACCATTCCCGTGCTTTCGTACGAAGAAGCGGCCGAGTTGGCATATTTCGGAGCTAAGGTCCTGCACCCCAAGACGATCAAGCCTGCCGTTGATCACGCGATCCCGGTCCGCGTTTGCAACACCTTTGAGCCTGACGCGATCGGGACAATGGTGCTGGCTGACTCGGCCGTGGTCCCGAACAAAATAAAATCGATCGCTCATAAAAAGAACATCACGATCCTGCGGATAACGTCGGCCCGAATGCTCGGCAGTTACGGGTTTATGAGTGCGTTGTTCCAGGTGTTCGAACGCTTTCGCACCGTCATCGACGTCATCTCGACGTCTGAGGTCTCTGTCGCCCTGACACTCGATAACACCGCCGAACTCGACAAGATCGTCACCGAACTCCAACGCCTGGGTGACGTCGAGGTCGAAAGCGGCTATGCGGTCGTCTGTGTCGTCGGTGAAGGCCTCAGAGCCTCGACGGGGCTTGCTTCGCAGGTGTTCTCGACGATCGAGGACGTAAATGTAGCGCTCATCTCGCACGGCGCCTCGAGCGTCAATTTGACGTTCGTGATCAAGGAAGAAAACGCCGCAGACGTGATCAAAAAGCTGCATCATCAGTTCTTTTGACCGAAGATCAAGATGAACCTATTCGAATTAACAAAACAACTGATGTCGATCCCGTCCGTTTCGGGCGAAGAGGAAGCGGTCGGGTTTTATCTTCGCGACTATCTGGAATCGCTCGGCTGGACGGTCGAACTGCAGGCGGTTGGAGAGCCGACACTCTTGTCGGCATCGCCGGTTCCTCCGGCGAGTGGAGTTCTCGACTCCGAAGCGGCGTCGATGCGGACAGGAGTGTCCGCGCTCCGACAATATAATGTGATCGCCTATCTCAACGACACGCCCCGCGTATGGCTTTCGACGCACATGGACACGGTCCCGCCTTTTATACCGCCGACCGAGGATGATGAGAAGATATACGGCCGCGGTTCGTGCGACGCCAAGGGCATTATCGCCGCTCAGATCACGGCGGCCGAGATGCTTCGTGCTGATGGCGTCGAGGACATCGGCCTGCTTTACACGGTCGAGGAGGAACGTGCTTCGACCGGGGCGAAGGTCGCCAACCTTCATCCGCTGGCGGCAAAGTGCGAATACCTGATCAACGGCGAACCGACCGACAATGACCTCGCGATCGGGTCGAAGGGCACGTTTCGTCTCAATATCAAGACCGCGGGCAAGGCGGCGCACTCGGCGTACCCCGAAGAAGGCGAATCGGCTATTGAGAAACTCCTCGACATTCTCGAAGACATCCGGCACACGCGTTTTCCCAACGATGATTTCTTTGGCGAGACGACGGTCAATATCGGCACTATCGAAGGCGGAGTCGCTCTCAATGTTATTCCGCCGGTCGCCGAAGCGGGCCTGGCAATACGCCTCACCACAAAACGCGAACCGATCGAGGACGCGCTTCGCAGTGTCGTGCGTGGCCGCGGCGAGATCGAAGTGCTTTCGGCAAGCGAACCGCAGCGGATGCTCGAGGTCGACGGCTTTCGGCAAAAGGTGGTGCGTTTTACGACCGACATCCCGCATTTGCCGAATTGGGGCCAGCCGCTGCTGCTCGGGCCCGG
>CALDGX010000139.1 GCA_937941715.1 uncultured Chloracidobacterium sp.
GTGCTCGGGTACGTCTAACAAACGCGCGACCGGGGCCGCTGAGTACCAACGCCTCGAGCGGTTCGACATTGTCCGCCAAAGATCCTCACGGACGGATGTGCTGATCCGTAATTCGCCGATACTTCAAAATTTTGCTAAAATACCGTGTTTATTAGGGCGTTTTACACTCGCACCCGTTTAGACACGTGACCCCTGGCCAATGTCAGGGGCAATTTATTGATGAACAGCCTCGTATTTTCAAATATGCTGCACCGGCCGGCCCGGACGGCGGTCAGCATTATAGGCATCGGTATCGGCATTTTGCTGATCGTATTCACGGTCGGCCTGGCCAACGGCAGCCTGCGCGAGCGGGCACAGCGTGAGGCGAATGTCGGAGCCGAGATAATGCTGCGTGCCTCGGGCAGCCTCGGCCTCAGCGGTTCCGAGGCTCTGCGTCTGCCGGTCAGCCTGGCCGATGACGTCAAGAAGATTGACGGCGTGGCGACCGCGGTGCCGATCGCACAGAACAGTATTTCGGTCTCGGACGCCAATACCGGCAGCCGGCTCGTGGACGGCATCAATTTTGACGAGTACGCGTCGGTTTCCGGCGTCCAGATCGCCAAGGGGCGAAAGCCCGCCGACGGTGCTGACGAGGTGATCGCCGACGTCGCCTGGGTACAGCAAAAAAATCTCGTCATCGGCGGCAAGATGAGCATTTACGACCGTGATTTCACACTCGTCGGATCGTACGAGCCGAGTGCCGGCGGCCGTATCAAGATACCGCTCGCTACGATGCAGAAGCAGCTCGGGGCCGAGGGCAAGGTTTCGGCACTGCTCATCAAGGTCAAGGACGGTTTCTCGCCCGACACGGTCGCACAGAGCATCCAGGCCAAATTTCCGGATGACCAGATCATACTCACCCGCGACCTCGAAGAACTGTATATGCAGGGCTTTCCGGCATTGAACGTCTTTCTGAACGTCGTCGTCGGCGTCGCCGGTGCGATCTCGGCCCTGATCATCCTCTTGACGATGTACACGACGGTCACCGAACGCACGCGGCAGATCGGCGTGCTTAAGTCGTTGGGGATGTCCAATTTCAGAATTGCGTTCACCATCGTACAGGAGGCTCTGCTGATCAGTACGGGCGGCGTCCTATTCGGCGTGATCGCGACATTTCTGCTGAGCGTCGCGTTGACCAAATGGACGTCGCTTACGGTCCAGATCGAACCGTCGATCGTCCTGAGTATTCTTATTGTCGGCATACTCAGCAGCATCGTCGGGGCACTCTATCCGGGACTGCGGGCTGCCCGGCTCGACCCGGTCGAGGCGCTCGGTTACGAGTGATCCTCAAAAAACGTCAGAGTTTGTTCGGCCGCAGCGAAGCGAATGTTGGAAAACATTCGCTTTTGGCTTTTTATTACCAAAGTATTTTGCCGCCGAGCGTTCAGGCCGATCTATGATCCGACCATCTTTTAGACAAATCATGAGGGCAGCGTGCCTGACGGCGGTCATCCTCGCCGTCACGGCCGGCGTGGCGGCCCAAAAGCGGTTCTATATCGCCCCTGACGATCACACCGATTATTACTGGATCGCGGACGAAGCGACATATCGCCAGGCGTTCCTGACGATGATCGACTATTACCTCAACAAAATGGACGAGACGCAGTCCAATCCGTCCGATTCCCAGATGCGTTGGAGCTGCGACGGCAGCCTCTGGATGTGGGAGTTTGAACGCAATCGCAGCCCCGCGCAGTTCGACCGTTTCATCGAGCGGGTCCGCGACGGCCATATGAGCGTGCCGATGAATCCGCTGGTCGTCGCACAGGGCGGGTCAAACGCCGAAAGCGTGCTCCGCGCGATGTACTATTCCGGACGCATCGAACGCCGCCACGGCCTGAGGTTCCCGATGGCGGTCGCGATGGAAAATCAGACCCAGCCATTCGGCCTCTCGTCGCTGTGGGCCGGCGCCGGTGCCAAATACTCGTGGAAAGGCGTCTGCAACTGTGCGACCGAGATCACGGGCCTCAATGACCGCGACCGCGAGATATATTATTCGGGCGGCCGCGACGGCAGCCGCGTACTGATGAAATGGCAGTCTCAGTACACGACCAACAAGATGTTCGGCAGCTATATCGAGGCCCACGATCCGGTCGAAACGATCGATTTTGCCGACTACAGCCCGATCTTTCAGGCAAAATATCCGTACCCTGTGATCGGGGCTTTCGGCCGCGGCGGCGACGACCTGCAGTACACGAGCGATGAGTTCATCGCCGTCGCCCAACAGCAATCGACGCCGGACCGCCGTGTCATCATCTCAAATCAGGAAGATTTCTTCCGTGATTTCGAGGCCGATCACGGAGCCGGACTCGAGACGTTCTCGGCCGCGTTCGGCAATGAGTGGGACGTTTTGACGGCGTCGATGGCCGAGGTCTCGTCCCGGGTCAAACGAGCCGCGGAAAAGCTCCGCAGTGCCGAGGCGATGGCCACGCTCGTCGCCCTCGAACAGCCGACTTTCATGGCGTCGAGGATCGCCGACCGCGACCGGGCGATGCTGGATCTCGGCCTTTATTACGAGCACGACTGGACGGCCGACGGTGCCGTAACGCGGGCCCAGCGGGCGGCGTGGCACCGCAAGGTCGAAAAAGAGATCACGGACTATGTCGACAAGCTGTACGACGACGCTAAATTCGAGCTCGGCCGGATGATCTCGCGAACCGGCAATGCCGAACGGTACTTTGTCTTTAACCCGCTGAGCTGGACGCGAACCGATATCGCCGACATCCCGCTTCGCGGCTACCGCAAGGTCAAGGCCGTCGACGCGGCGACCGGTGCCGAATTGCCGTCGCAGATACTGACATTCGGCACGCAGCGGATACTCCGCGTACTGGCGGCAAATGTGCCCTCGGTCGGCTACAAGGTCATCGAACTGCGAAGCGGAGCACCCGCCGTGCTGCCCAACGCCGCGGCTCAAAACGGCACGACGATCGAAAACGCCCGTTACCGCGTCACGCTCGCACCCGACGGAGCGATCTCGAGCCTGATCGACAAGACGCGCGGCGACCGCGAGACCGTACGCAATATCGGCGGCCGTCTGCTCAACGACCTCGGCGGCGACCGCTCGGGAACCGTCACGGTCGAAAACGCCGGCCCGGTGAGCGTCACGCTGCGGGCCGTGTCGTCGAGCCCGGTCCGCCATACGACCCGCGTCACGCTCTTTCGCGACCTCGACCGCGTGGACGTCCGCAATGAGATAAACGAGAATTTCAGCGACGTCAAAACGTGGAGTTACTCGTTCAACGTAAATTCGCCCGATGTCTGGCACGAAGAGATCGGTGCCGTCATTCGCGGCAAACTGCTGGCGAACGGCGGACACTATTCGCCGCGAAACGCCCGTTACGATTGGCTGTCGCTCAATCATTTCGCCGACATTTCGGACGGCGGGGGCAATGCCTTCGGCGTGACGCTTTCGAACTGGGACGACTCGTTCATGCAGTTGGGCACGAGCGGGCCGCGCGTCTTTGACACCTCGACACCGCAGATCAACGTGCTGGCCGGCGGGCAGGTCGACGGCCCTAACCTCGGCATTCGCGATCAGGACGGCGACGCGTACTTTATGCAGCGGTTCGCCCTCAGGACCCACAGCGGCTTTGACCAGGCGTCGGCGATGAGGTTCTCACTCGAACACCAAAACCCGTTCGTTACCGGCTGGGTCGGCGGTACCGGCGACGTCACGCGGCCGTACCCGGCGCTCAACTATTCGTTCCTGCAGATCTCGGACCCCAATGTGCTGCTCTGGGCGCTCAAGCCGGCCGAGGACGGCATCGACCGCGGTGTCGCCGTACGCGTCTGGAACCAGGCCGTCACGCCGCTGCCGTATTCGGTCACGCTGGCAAGGCCGGTCACAACCGCCGACCGCGTCACGCATATCGAAACCGCGATCGCCCCGGCAAACGTTTCGGGCGGCAGACTCAATGCCGTCGTGAACCAGCAACAGATCCAAACCCATTTGCTCAAAACCCAGTAAATACCGACTGTCCAGCGTGTCCTGCGTGTCCTTACTGTCCTGACTGTCCCGCGTGTCCCGACTGTCCCGGCTGTCCTGCGTGTCCTGACTGTCCCGAGTGTCCCGAGACTCTTGACTCGACAGACTCAATAGACTCGCTCGACTCGCCAGACTCTCTCGACTCGCTAGACTCAATAGACTCGATAGACTCACAAGACTCTCTCGACTCGCCAGACTCAATAGACTCGCTCGACTCTCAGGCCTGTTCTATGAATTTTCAAAGATCTGACTTTTTC
>CALDGX010000140.1 GCA_937941715.1 uncultured Chloracidobacterium sp.
AGCAAACGACAGATGGCGTGACATACGGTAACGGTTCGACGGATAGTGCGATGACTTACACGTACAATCTCGGCGGAGCGATGATCGAACAGCAATATCCGAGTGGTCGAGTCGTTAAAAATACCGTCGATGCGACGGGCGATCTAGCGATGGTGCAGAGCAAAGAGAATTCGTCGACGATCTACAAGACTTACGCCAACGATTTCACTTATACCGCCGCCGGTGCCGTTGGTTCGCTGAAACTTGGTAACGGAAGGTTTGAATCGACAACTTTCAATTCAAGGTTGCAACCGACACAGATCGGACTTGGAACTTCTGAATCGTCTCAGAATATTCTTAAACTAGAGTACGATTACGGAACCAATGCTAACAACGGGAATATTCAAAGCCAGACAATCACGGTTCCGGGAATGAGTCATTCGCTTTTTCAGAATTACACGTATGACTCCCTCAATAGATTGGAATCGGCGATTGAAACGAGCAATTCGGAGCAGACATGGAAGCAGGAGTTTTCATATGATCGATACGGCAATAGAAACTTTGTAACCGGCACCGGACATACGACAACGCTTGGAAGCTGCACAACGATGTGCAACCCGACGTTTGATGCGACGAACAACAGGATCACTTCGACTGGATTTTCTTACGATTCATCGGGCAACACAACGCGCGATGCTGGCGACAGAAAATTCACGTACGACGCAGAAAACAAGCAGACAAAGGCGGAAACCCTAAGTGCGGGAACTAACACAGTCACAGGAACTATCGGAGAATATTCCTACGACGGCGATGGTCGCCGCGTGAAAAAGTATGTGCCAAGCACCGGCGAAACAACCATTTTCGTTTACGATGCCGCCGGCAGGCAAATCGCGGAATACTCTACGATAGTCGCCGATTCAACTGATGCAAAAGTCGCGTACCTGACCGCCGACCACCTTGGAAGCCCAAGGGTCAACACCGACGTCACCGGAGCCGTCACTTCCCGCCACGACTACCACCCCTTCGGCGAGGAGATCTACACATCCCAGCGTACAACCGGGCTAGGCTACGCGGCTGATACGGTCAGAAAGCAATTCACGGGATATGAGCGAGATGATGAGACAAATCTGGATTTTGCTCGAGCGAGGCTTCACAGTTACACGCTTGGAAGATTTACTAGCCCTGACGATTTCCTTAACGATACGGCCGCGATTGAGCCCAGTAGTTGGAATCTCTACGTTTACGTTCGTAATAATTCCACAAACTTTGTCGATCCTGATGGGGAAAGAGTATATGTAGGTAAGTTAAGTGCGCCGGACAAGGCTGACGTTCTCAAACGGATGAATTCGACATATGGTTGTAAAGAATGCGTGTCAGTCGATGACGATGGTTATTTACAAGTTGACACGTCAAGCCTCCGCGACGCGATGTTGAAAGCTACAAAAAAGTTGACAGATGCACTGAATTCAATGACTTGGTTTGCGGAGGTTCGCATTTCAAATAATGATCCAAACGTCGCTTTCGGACAAGGAAGGCAGAGCCGTGGGTTGGTTCCAATGGGGGGCGGAAAGAATAGGAATGCCGATTTGATTGTACTCGACCTTGAGGATGACAAATGGGTTTCCGGTGACGATGGAGCCAAGTCTGCGTTTCTCGATACGGTTCTCGCGCACGAGATACTCCATTTTACGGTTGATCCAGGGAAACTAACTAAGGATCCAATTGACAGTCCAAACAAGACGGGTTTGGTCGTTGACGCAGTAAACGAAATACTTCACGCGTCGAGCCGACCTTTGCGCGAGAAGTACTCGTCGGTTGGTCGCGGGGGCTATTGGGTTTCGTTACACCACGGAGCTGCTGATGGTGAGAAACGAAACTCGGATGGAGGAATCCAAGTAAAAGTTTCGAATTCCAATACAAAAACTATTAATTGGCTCAAGAGAAATGTTGGAGGTTTAGGAATAAATTGAATATGCATTCATCAACGAGAATTTCTTGCTTGCTGGTTATTGTCGTCACTTTTGCCATCCACGCTTTTGGTCAGAGTGAACAAATCTCAATAGAAAGAGTATATAACGATTTACGAACGATAGAGGGCAAGATAATGATCTTGAACCATCCCTCTTTAGGGAAAACCGAGGGGCGCAACATGCAAATTTTGTTTCAACGGGTCGACTGTCCAACATCCTATGTATCAGTGCGATCGGATTCAGACGGAAATTACTCGCTAACGCTCTCCAAAGGACGTTACCGATTGGTGACCGGAGGGCCGAAAGTCACTAACGGACCATACTTCGATTTGGTCAGCCCGAAACAGCGACGAATTGTGGATGTTTCAAAATCAAAAACGGTGGTCGTATTTGACATAGAAATCAGACTTCCTCCTGAATAAAGGGCCGCTTGGCTTGCCCAATAACACTCGCGCTTCTGTCAAAGACGACATGACCGACCGCAACTACACGAACGAACCGAGCGGTTCCGAAACGCCGGATGTTGACTACTTCT
>CALDGX010000141.1 GCA_937941715.1 uncultured Chloracidobacterium sp.
CGACAGCGAACGCAGATACAGGTGTTTTTGTTCATGTTCATCGCGGTCGGGTGGGTATTGTTCAAGGAAAAGCGGGAAAATGCACAGATCGAACGCCGCCGCCGGCGTGAGATGTTTGAGGCGTCGTTAAAGGGGCGGATGGCGGAGTAGAGCAAGGGATGTGCGGGATCGTTGGATTTGTAAATGCCGATGGCCGGGCGGCCGACCGAGATGTGCTCGGGGCGATGAACCGCGCGATCGTGCACCGCGGGCCCGACGAGGACGGCTTTTTTGTGCACGAGGGCGTCGGCCTGGCGATGCGGCGGTTGTCGATCATCGATCTGGCGAGCGGACAGCAGCCGATATTTACGCCCGACCGCACAAAGTGCATCATCTTTAACGGCGAGATCTATAATTATCAGGAGCTGCGCAAGGGGCTTATCGAACGCGGGCACAAGCTCGCTACCAGGTCCGATACCGAGGCGGTGCTGCGTCTTTACGACGAGTACGGCGCCGACTGTCTGCGGCATCTGCGCGGGATGTTTGCGTTCGCGATCTGGGACGATGTCGAAAAGACGCTCTTTCTGGCACGCGACCGCGTCGGTAAAAAGCCGCTCCTTTATTCGCACCTGCCGAATGGCGACCTGGTCTTCGGGTCCGAGTTTGCGGCGGTGCTCGAGCACGGTTCGGTCCCGCGTGAGGTCGATCACGCGGCGATCGACGAATATCTGTCGTTTATCTGCGTGCCGGCACCGCGGACGGCCTTTAAGCATATCCGCAAGCTCGAGCCCGGCCATTGGCTGCGTTGGCGGGCCGGCGAGGTCGAGACGCGCCGCTACTGGCTGCCCGATTTTTCGCAAAAGGTAAAGATCACCGAGCGCGAGGCGATAGATGAAACGACGCGGCTCCTGGCCGAATCGACCCGGCTGAGGATGATATCCGAGGTGCCGCTGGGGGCGTTTCTGTCGGGCGGGGTCGACTCGTCGATCGTCGTCGCCCTTATGGCCCGCGAGAGTTCATCGCCGGTCAAAACGTTTTCGATCGGGTTTGAGGAGCAGGATTTTAGCGAGCTCAAATATGCCCGCCGCGTCGCCGAGCACGTCGGGGCCGAGTATCACGAGTTTATCGTTCGCCCTGACGCGGTCGAGGTGCTGCCGACGCTGGTCGAGCATTACGGCGAACCGTTTGCCGACTCGAGCGCCCTGCCGACCTACTATGTCTCGCGCGAAACGCGCCGCCACGTGACGGTCGCGCTTAACGGCGACGGCGGCGACGAGAGCTTTGCCGGGTACGAGCGCTATATGGCGATGGAGCTGGCCGAGCTGTACCGGCGCATCCCGCGGCCGCTGCGGCGGTGGGCGATCGAGGGGCCGGTCAACATGCTGCCCTCGTCGGAGCTGCGCAAAACGCGGGTGCGTGATGTTCAGCGGTTTTTGATCTCGGCCAATGAGGGGCGTGGTGAGCGGTACTTTCGCTGGATGTCGGCGTTCAAGCCCGCCGCGAAACCGGCGTTGTACACGGCCGGGTTTGCCGCCGAGGTCGCCGGGCACCGGGCATCGGACGTGTTGGATCAGTGGTTTGCGAGGGCCGGGGGGCTGGGGATGCTCGATGCTACGCTGCTGACCGATCAGATGACCTATCTGCCAAACGACCTGCTGCCCAAGGTGGACATCGCGTCGATGGCCAACTCGCTCGAGGCCCGTTCGCCTTTTCTCGATCACAATGTGATCGAGTTTGCCGCCTCGCTGCCCGAGAGTTTGAAGATGAACCTTTTTCGGCCAAAGTATCTGCTCAAAAAGGTCGCGGCCCGGCTGGTGCCGCCGGAGGTGGTCTATCGCCGCAAGATGGGGTTTGGCGTGCCGATCGGAAAATGGTTTCGCGGTGAGATGAGCGGGTTTGTCAGCGACATCCTGCTGTCCGAGGCGTCGCTCGGCCGCGGACTGTTCGAGCCGGCCGAGATCCGGCGTTACGTTAGCCAGCATATCAAGGGCGAGTTTGA
>CALDGX010000142.1 GCA_937941715.1 uncultured Chloracidobacterium sp.
CGGGCGAGGCGGCAATGTTCACGGAGACGTGCGATCAGGCCCTCGCGGCCGAAATAGCGGATAACGAACCACAATTTCAGAGCACGGAACCGCCGGCCAAGCTGGATGCCGTAATCCATACCGTTCTTTACGGTCTGTTCATCGCTGGTCTTGAGATACTCGGCGACGAGCGAAAATGCCCCTTTCAACTCATTCAGGTTCTTGCAGTAGAGCACCGACAGGTCAAAGGGCGTAAAGAGCCATTTGTGCGGATTGACGACGATCGAATCGGCACGTTCCCATCCCTTAAATAGCGGCTGCATTTCGGGAATGATCGCCGTCGAACCGGCGTAGGCAGTATCGACGTGCAGCCAGACACCGTATTTTTCGCAAATATCGGCGATCTCGTCGATCGGATCGACGCTCGATGTCGATGTCGTGCCGACGGTCGGGATGACGCAGATCGGCAGGTATCCGGCAGCAATATCTTCGTCGATCGCGGTCGCCAACTTTGCCGGGATCATCTCAAACCGCTCGTTGCACTCGATCTTTCGCAGGCTGCGAAGGCCGAGGCCGAGCGTGATGACGCCCTTATCTATCGACGAATGGACGTGTTCGCTGGCATAGACACGCATCAGCGGCAGATCATCGCGGCCGCTCATTCCCTTTTCGCGGATGTCCAGGCCGGCACGTTCGCGGGCCGCGGCGATGGCATGCATCGTCGAGACCGACGCGGTGTCGTATATGATCCCCTCAAAATGTGCCGGCAGGCCCATCATCTGCCGCAGCCAGTCGAGCACGACGTCCTCGAGCTCGGTCGACGCCGGCGAGGTCCGCCAGAGCATCGCCTTCATGTCGAAAGCGGCGGCGAACATCTCGCCGAATACGCCGACCGATGAGGTCGATGTCGAGAACAGGCCGTGAAAATTCGGGTGGTTCCAATGTGTCACAGCCGGCATGATCAGCCGATCGACATCGCCGAGGATATCGCCAAAATCTTCACCGCTTTCCGGTGCGGATGCCGGCAGGCTCGACCTTAGCCAATCGGGCTCGACCTGCGACAGGACCGGATACTTTTCCATCTCGTCAAAATAGTCGGCCAGTTGGTCGACGATCTGATAGCCGAATCGCCGAAAATCTTCGGTCGGCATATCGCCGAAATTGTTGGGTCGTTCGCTCATGATCGTTCTAAATTATCACAGGCCAAAACCACGGGGCCAACTTCATACCCGCGAGCGTGCACAGCGCATCTGTCATCGGGCGGAAATATAGTGCCTGCAGTCATAAATTTGCCTGTCAGCGGGCAAAAGACGATTAAGTACTCGACAGAAAATGTAATAAACGTATAATATCACCAACGAATATCTCGCCAACGTCTATATAACTGAAGATTTACGTAGTTTCGAATATCCTCCCCGATCTTCGCGGGAAGGCACATTTCTTTTTGTACGAGGGAAACTATGGCAGCTGCCGCAGCGGAAACCGAACAATCTAGCGAAGGGTTCATTCGCGGATTGGGTCTATTAGATTCGACAATGATCGTCGCCGGTTCGATGATCGGATCGGGCATTTTTATCGTGTCGGCCGACATTGCCCGTCAGGTCGGTTCGCCGGGCTGGCTGCTGATCGTTTGGATCGTGACCGGGCTGCTGACCGTCGGTGCCGCACTGTCGTACGGCGAGCTTGCAGCGATGATGCCGCGGGCCGGCGGAATGTACGTTTATCTGAAAGAGGCGTATTCGCCATTTTGGGGATTTCTGTACGGCTGGACGCACTTTCTGGTCATCGGGACCGCGACGATCGCGGCCGTTTCGGTCGCCTTCAGCCGCTTTACCGGCATCCTGTTTCCCAAGATATCCGAAAGCAATTATCTCATCGAACCGATCCGGATCGGATCATCGAGCTATGCCGTATCGCTCTCGACCGCCCAGTTACTAGGCATCGTCATGATCGTCCTTTTGACGTTTATGAATACGCGCGGGCTCAAGCTCGGCAAGCTCGTGCAGAACAGCTTTACGTTTGCCAAGACGGGCTCGCTGATCGCACTGATCGTTCTCGGGATCGTGGTCGGCCTTTACTCGTACCCCGAGATCGCGGCCGCTAACTTCGGCGATCTCTGGACGGTGCGGGGCACCATTCAGAATGTGGGCGCGACGCCGGCAAATGATACCGCCGCGTCAATGGCCTCGCTGCTGACCGGCATGGGCATGCTGATAGCCGTCTGTGTCGCCCAGACCAACTCTCTGTTCTCGGCCGATGCCTGGCATAACGTGACCTTTACGGCCGGCGAGGTGCAGAATCCGAAACGCAACCTGCCGCTCTCGCTGCTGCTCGGGACCGGCGGCGTCATTTCGCTGTATCTGCTCGCAAATGTCGCGTACCTCGTCACGCTCCGGTTTGAGGATATTCAAAAGGTCGCCAGCGACCGCGTCGGTTCGGCGACCGCGGACGTCATCTTTCCGGGAGCCGGGGCTGTCATTATGGCGGTCGCGATAATGATATCGACATTTGGCTGCAACAACGGCCTGATCATTTCGGGAGCACGCGCCTATTATGCAATGGCCAAGGACGGCCTGTTCTTTAGTGCCGCCGGCAACCTCAATAAGTTTCACGTCCCGGCATGGGCGATCGTCATCCAGGGTATCCTGTCGGGACTGTATGTTTTGCCGCGAACCGTCAATCAGGCCGCCGACGGCAAGATCAGCTACGGCAATCTCTACGGCGACCTTTTGACGTACGTCATATCGGCGGCACTTATTTTTTATATTCTTGCGATCGCGGCTATTTTTGTGCTCCGCGTGAAACAACCTGATGCCGAACGTCCGTATAAAGCACTCGGCTATCCGATAATCCCTGCCCTGTACGTTGTCGGGGCGTTTGTGATCCTGGTCGTTCTGTTCGTTTACCAGACGACGGCAACATGGCCCGGACTGCTCATCGTGCTGACCGGCGTACCGGTATATTTTATTTGGAGGGCAGTGTCCGCCAGGCCGGCCGCTGCTGAGCAATAATAAGCTAAATCAACCTAGGAGGTTTCAATGTCACTTTTTGCGACTAAACCAATTTCGAAGATCATCGCCGAAGCGGCGGAGACGGGTGAGCATACCCTAAAAAAGACGCTCACCTCGCTCGATCTGACCATGCTCGGTGTCGGCGCCATCATCGGCACCGGTATCTTCGTCTTGACCGGACAGGCGGCCGGTAAGCACGCCGGCCCGGCGGTCATCATCTCGATGATCCTTGCCGGTATCGTCAGTGCATTTGCGGCACTTTGTTATTCGGAATTTGCAGCCTGCGTACCGATCTCAGGTTCGGC